>DATFWK010000037.1:0-11382 GCA_035259345.1 Miltoncostaeaceae bacterium
GTCCTCGACGTCCGCGCCGACGGCGAGTGGCGCCTCGGCCACATCGAGCACGCGCTGCACATCCCGCTCTCGCGCCTCGCCGAGCGGCTCGACGCGATCCCGCGCGACCGGCCGCTGGTGGTGCACTGCGCGTCGGACTACCGCTCCGCGATCGCGGCCAGCCTCCTCCGGCGCGCGGGCGTCGAGGACGTCACCGTGCTCGTCGGCGGGATGGCCGCCTGGCGCCAGGAACCGCTCGCGACGGTCGCCGGGGAGTGATCCGGCCGGCTCGGCGCGGCGAGGTCAGCCCTTCGCGTAGTCCTGCATGCCGTTGAAGTCGACCTGGACGACCTCCTCGTCGCCCACCACCCAGGCGTCGTGCCCGGGCGGAAGGACGAACGCGTCGCCGGGGCCGATCTCGCCCTCGCTGCCGTCGTCCATCCGGTAGGCCATCCGGCCGGAGACGCAGTAGCCGACGTGGGGCGCCTGGCAGCTGTCGGTGCCGGCGATCGGCTTGACGTGGTCCGACCAGCGCCAGCCCGGCTGGAAGACGACCCGGCCGACGGTCCCGCTCGCGAGGTTCACGATCTGGACGACGCCTTTGTCGGCGGTCGGCCGCGTCTCGTCGGGGCGGTCGAAACTCTTGACCTCGGCGCTCGCCATGGCCGCTCCCTTCGCTCGGTGTCGGTCGGCCGAGGGTAGTCCAGCCCCGGCCCGGCCGCCATCAGGCCGGCCTCAGCCGGACCCCGGGCGGCGGACCGAGACGAGCTCGTAGCGCTCGTTCCCGCCCTTGACGGTCTCCTCGCGCACGACGCCGATGCCGCGGACGTAGACCTTGTGATCCACGACGCCCGGCTCGAGCGGCGTCGTCTCCTGGACGACCATCGCCCGGCGCGACCTGAGAGCCGGCGTCGCGACGGCCGCCCCGCTGCGGAGGATCAGGAACCGATCGAGGGCCTGGCGCGGGAAGTACTCCTGCCACCCGCGGTCACCGGGCCGCGGCCGTGCGGGCATGATCACGCCCGCACGAGCGCCCCGGACCCCCGCGTGGAACGTGCCGTCGGTGCTCTCGACCCGGCCGTCGGGCCTGAGGGTGGCCGTGTCCTCGCCGAGGTACCAGACGTTGCCGGCCCGGTCCTGCGCGTAGTAGTCGAGCGTGCGCTCGACGAGGCGCCCGCGCTCGAAGACGCGGTCGTGCACGACGGTGGCCCGGATGCCCAGGATCCGCCTCGTCTTCCGCGTGACGACCAGGACGTCGGTGGCCGGCACGCCGTCATCCTCGCCACGCGAAACCAGCACCGTGCCGGGCAGGAGCGGAAACCAGGGGTTGTCGATCACGCGGACGAACGCGCTTCCCGGCGGGGGCGCCGGCGGCGGCGGGAGCGCGCCCGTGCGAGCGGCTCCCGGTGCCACGGCGGCGGTCGCGCCCGCGGCGGCGAGCGCAAGCGCTGTCAGGAACGTGGGCATTCCGGCGCGTCCCATCGTTGCGCCGTGGCCGCGCCGGCTCAAGCGGCCTGGCTCGCCTCCCAGATCGTGAACGCCGCGCCCTGCGGGTCGACGAGCACCGCGAAGCGGCCGATCGGCATGTCCATCGGCTCGACGGCGACCTTCCCCCCGAGCTTCTTCGAGCTCGCCACGACGGCGTCGCAGTCGGCCACCGAGAAGCAGATGCTCCAGTGCGAGGGCAGCCCCGGAGGGAACCGCTCGTCGTCGAGGGTCATCATCCCGCCGACGGGCCTCCCGTCGACCTCCCACACCGTGTAGTCCTCCGGCGCGCCGTCGAACGTCGGGCGGCCGACGCTCCATCCGAAGACGGCCGGATAGAACGTCTTGCCGCTCTCGGTGTCGCGGGTGAGCACCTCGAACCAGCCGAGCGAGTTCGGCTCGTTGACGATGTCCGCCCCGCCGAACCCCCTCGGCTCCCAGATGCCGAAGACGGCGCCGGAGGGGTCGGCGAAGATCGCCATTCTCCCCAGGTCCATGACGTCCATGGGCTCGACGATCACGGTGCCGCCGTTCACCTTGACCCGGCCGGCGATCGCGTCGGCGTTCGCGACGCTGATGTAGGCCCCCCACGCCGTCGGCTGGCCCTCCTGCATGAGGCCCATGAGCCCGGCCACGTTGTGGCCGTCCTGCTGGAACATCCGGTACCCGCCGGTCTGCTCGACCGGCCCGGGCTCGGTCGCCGTCCAGCCCATCACCTGGCCGTAGAAGCCCACCGCGGCGTCGGGGTCCTTCGTGGACAGCTCGACCCAGCTTGGGGTCCCTGGCGCGAAATCGGGCATGACGCGCTCCCTTCTCGAGTCTGTGCCGCGATGCTTGCACGCGGGACCCACGTGCGCCCGCCGCTGGTGGTTACGGTTCCGTTGACGATGGCTTTCAGCGTCGAGGAGCGCGAGGCCGTGCGCGACCGGCTCGTCGAGCGGGCCCGCTCCGACCCGCGCGTCGTCGCGTGCGCCCTGGTCGGCGCGGAGGCGGACGGGCACGCGGACCGCTGGTCCGACCTCGACCTGACCTTCGCCGTCGGTGGCGGCGCAGGCGTCCAGGAGGTGCTCGCCGACTGGACGCGCGAGATGACCGGCGAGCTGGGTGCCGTGCACCTCTTCGACCTTCCCGTGGCGTCCACCGTGTACCGGGTGTTCCTGCTCCCCAGCAGCCTCCAGGTCGACCTCTCCTTCACGCCCGAGCGCGACTTCGCTCCGCGGGGCCCGCGATTCCGGCTGCTCTTCGGTGCCGCCGGGCCCAGCCTGACCGCCCCGCGCCCCTCGGCGTCGCACCTGTTCGGGATGGCCGCACATCATGCGGTCCGGGCCCGCATCTGCGTCGAGCGCGGGCGGTCGTGGCAGGCCGAGTACTGGATCAGCGGGGTCCGTGACCAGGCCCTGACGCTCGCCTGCCTGCGGGAGGGGCTCGAGACGTCCTTCGGTCGCGGCTTCGACGGGCTCCCCGCGGCGGTGCACCGGCGTTCCGAGGACGCGCTCGTCCGCTCCACCGGGCGCGAGGAGCTGCTCCGCGCCCTCGGCGCGGCGATCGGGCTGCTACTGGCGGAGGGCGGAGAGGCGGGCGCCCTCGCCGACAGCCTCGCGCGTCAGCTGCGAGAGCTGCCCGGGCCGCTCGGCTAAGCGGCCTGTGCCCCCGGCGGCCGGTCGCCGTGCGCGCGGATCCAGTGGTCGGCGATGTCCATCCGCCGGCAGACCCAGACCCGGTCGCGGGCCGCGACGTGGTCGAGGAAGCGGGCGAGCCCGGCCGCGCGGGCAGGGTGCCCGGAGAGCCGCGGATGCAGGCCGACGCTCATGATCGCCGGCGCGTCGGCGCCCTCCTCCCACAGGAGGTCGAACGCGCCGCGCAGCGCGTCGAAGAGGTCGTCGCCGGTGCCGAAGCCGGGAGCCGTGACGAAGCGCATGTCGTTGGTGACCAGCGAGTAGGGGATCACGAGGTGGGAGTGCGCTCCCACGCGCACCCAGAAGGGCAGGTCGTCCGCGTAGGAGTCCGAGTCGTAGTGGAAGCCCCCCTCCTCGACGAGCAGGCGGCGGGTGTTGGGGCTCACGCGGCCGGTGTACCAGCCGACCGGCCGGCGTCCCGTCGCCGCGGCGATGGCGCCCACCGTGCGCCGGATGTGATCGCGCTCGACGTCCTCCGGAATCTCGCGGTAGTCGATCCAGCGGTAGCCGTGCCCGGCGGTCTCGTGCCCCAGCTCGGCGAGCGCCGCGCCGGCGTCCGGGTTCCGCTCGAGCGCGCGCCCGACCGCGAAGGCGGTGAGCGGGAGCCCGTGCTGCTCGAACAGGCGCAGCAGCCGCCAGAGGCCCGCCCGGGCGCCGTAGTCGAAGAGGCTCTCCACGCCCGTGTGACGCGCGCCCGCAGGCGCCGCCGCCCCCGCGAGGTCGTGGAGGTACGTCTCGGCCGTGGCGTCGCCGTCGAGCGGCGAGCGCTCGCCACCCTCCTCGACGTTCAGCACGAAGCTGAGCGCGACGCGCGCCCCGCCCGGCCAGCCGGGGTGGGGCGGCCGGCGGCCATGGCCGCGCAGGTCCCTCGGGTACCAGTCGGCCACCGGTCGCTCAGCCGAGCTCGAACGTGGTCACGCCGAAGATCTCGCGGTCCGGCAGCTCGGGCCGCGCGCCGAGGTACATGCGGGCGCAGGCGAACACCTCGCGCATCCCGTAACGGCGGGCGAGGTCGGCGGCGGCCGGGTTCGCGTCGGGCGTGTCCAGGAAGAGCGGCTTGCCGGGGGCATGGGCGCCGAGCCCCAGGAGGAGCTCCTCGGCCACGCCGGCGTCGGCCGCGAAGAGCGGCCCGATCTTGACCCCGAGGCGGCAGGGGCGGGCCAGGCCGAAGCCTTGGAGGTCGTCGCCGTCGACCGATGCAAGGGCCCTGGCGCCCGGCTGGGCGATCCACCGCTCGAGGAACGGCGCGCGCCGGGCCGGGAAGTGGGCGGCGTCATAGGCGACGAGCGCGTCGAGCGAGACGTCCCGGGCGTCCACGATCGCCGACGAGACGGACGCCGGCGCGCCGACCCCCTCGTGGCGGACGTCCACGCCGGCCGGCGCGAAGCCGCCGCGTGCGTAGAACGGCTCCATCTCGAGCACACCGTCCATGCCGATCGAGGCCCCGGGCTCGAGGCGGGCGAGCAGCGCGTCCCGGCGGTGGATCCAGAGCCGCCGCCCGAGCCCCTGCCTGCGGTGCGCGGGCGCGACGATGAAGAACCCCATGAACCCGAAGCGGCCGTCGTACGAGACGATCGAGCCGCCTCCCACCAGCTGGCCATCGACCTCCGCGGCGACGAAGCCCTCGGGATCGGTCGCCCAGAAGATCTCCGCGTCGTGGAGGCCCGGGTTCCAGCCCTCGGCGGCTGCCCAGTCCACCAGGACGTCCAGCTCGGCCCGGCGCATCGGCCGCACCACGAGGTCCCCGCTCATCGGCCGGATCATGCCCCGCCGTCACCGCTCGCTTGACACGTGACCAAATGGTCACCTATCCTCCCGGGCATGGACGAGGTGTTCAGGGCGCTGGCCGATCCCACGAGACGCAGCCTGCTCGACGAGCTCTTCACGGAGGACGGGCAGACGCTGACCGCGCTCGAGGCGCGGCTGCCGATGACGCGGTTCGGCGTGATGAAGCACCTGCGCGTGCTCGAGGAGGCCGGCCTGGTCACGACCAGGCGGCAGGGCCGCGAGAAGCTCCACTTCCTGAACCCGGTCCCGATCCGGCTCGTCCACGACCGGTGGGTGAGCAAGTACGCCGAGCCCTGGGCGGCGACGCTCAGCGGGCTCAAGAGACACCTGGAGGACGAAACGATGGACACGACGACAACTGTGTCGTGGGCACACGGCACTGCGCCGGTCGCCGGCGGCACCGCGGTGTTCGAGGTCTTCATCAAGACCACGCCGGAGCGCCTCTGGAAGGCGATCACCGACCCGAACGAGCGCGCGAAGTACAGCTTCGGGGTCGAGGTCGAGTCGGACTGGACCCCCGGCTCGGAGTACCGGTCGAGCGTACCCGGCGTCGTCGACATCGCCGCCGGGCGGAACGTCGAGGTCGATCCCCCGCGCCTTCTGGTGCAGACGTTCGACGCCCTCTGGAGCGACGACGTGCGGGCCCAGGGGACGACCCGCGTCACCTGGGAGATCGAGCCGGTGGGCACCTCCTGCCGGCTGACCGTCACCCACGACCAGCTCCCGGCGGGCGCGAACGCGGAGCTCTACGGCGGCTGGCCGATGATCCTCTCCGGCCTCAAGACGCTGCTCGAGACCGGCGAGCTGCTCGACACCCCAGGATCGCTCATGTACTCGCGGGGCGACCTCTGGGGCGGCTGAGAGGACATCCTTCTCCCCGCACGAGACGTCGCTGAGGCCCGCCGGCAGCGGGCCTCAGCGACGTCTGGATCCGGACCTGTGGCGGACGCTGAGCCCGCTCCTCAATCGGTTCCCCACGGGTTGTCGATGACGAATCGCCACGTCCCGTCGGCCTGACGACGCAGGACGTCCGCGTTCCTCGCCGTCAGCCGCACCGGCTCGCCGTCCGGGCCCGTGCCGTCGAACGACCAGACCCCGGTCACGAGCGCGAGGTCGTCGACCTCGAGCACCCGTGTCACCTCGAGGTCGAGCTTGCCCTTCAACGCGATGAACCCTCCAAGCGCCTCCCCGATGCCGGATGCCCCATGAGCGAGGCTCCCGGGCTGGGTGGCGAAGGCCGCCCCGCTCTCGTAGAGGGGCATGAGGCTGTCGAGGTCCCCTGTGTTGATGCCGGTGACGATGGTCTCGAGGACCTGCTCAGGCGTCGCCGTGGACATGGCCATCTCCTTTCGATATACAGTGTTGAGTCACGAAATGGACCCTAGCCCCTCATGGGCGGGATTGCAAGATTGATGACACGATTGTGAGTCACGAAATGGTGGAGAAGCGCAAGTACGAGCTGAGAAAGCGCGCCGAGGAGATGGCGGAGACGCACCTGCGGATCACCGAGGCCGCGATCGACCTGCACGGGACCGTCGGGCCGTCCCGCACGACGATGAGCGCGGTCGCCGAGCGGGCGGGCGTCGAGCGTCGCACGCTCTACCGCCATTTCCCCACCGAGGCCGACCTGTTCGCGGCCTGCTCGAGCCACTACTTCGCCGCCAACCCCTGGCCCGAGCTTGGCGACTGGCGGGCGATCGCCGATCCCGGGCAACGACTGGAGCGAGCCCTCGAGGAGCTCTACGCCTACTACGAGCGCACCGAGCCCATGCTGAGCAACGTGATCCGCGACGCCGACCTCGTCGACTCGGCGCGCGACGCCGTGCGCCCGCTCGACGCCTACCTCGACGAGGCCGTCGAGGTCCTCGCGGTCGGCCGGCGAGGCCGCGGCCGCAGACGACGGCTGCTGACCGGGGCACTCCGCCACGCCCTCGCCTTCTCGACGTGGCACTCGCTCACCGCCGGCGGCATCGGCCGAGCGGATGCGGCGAGGCTCGCGGGCGCGCTCGTCGAGGCCGCTGCCGCGCCCTAGGCTCCCGGGATGAAGGTGGCCGTCATCACCGGTGCCTCGCAGGGCATCGGCGAGGGCTTGGTGGCGGGGTTCCGCCAGAGCGGGTACGCCGTCGTCGGCACCGCGCGCTCGATCCGCCCCATCGACGAGCCTGACTGC
Source organism: Miltoncostaeaceae bacterium (assembly GCA_035259345.1). GTDB lineage: Bacteria > Actinomycetota > Thermoleophilia > Miltoncostaeales > Miltoncostaeaceae > DATFWK01. Next base: position 7,099 of record DATFWK010000037.1, read on the forward strand.
CTCACCGTCGAGGGCGACATCACGGACCCCGGGACGGCCGACCTCGTGGTCGAGCGCGCGCTCGAGCGCTTCGGGCGGATCGACACGCTCGTCAACAACGCCGGCGTGTTCATCGGCAAGCCGTTCACGGAGTACACCGTGGACGACTTCGCCGCGATCACGGCCGTGAACCTGGCCGGCTTCTTCCACATCACCCAGCGGGCCATCCGCCAGATGGTCGAGCAGGGGGGCGGCCACGTCGTCAACGTCGGCTCGAGCCTCGTCGACCACGCCCAGACCGGCCGGGCCGCGGCCCTGGCGGCACTGACGAAGGGCGGGCTCGTCGCGGCCGCCCGCTCGCTCGCCATCGAGTACGCGTCACGGGGCGTGCGCGTCAACGCGGTCGCCCTCGGGATCATCCGCACGCCGGCCCATGACCCCGCCTCGTACGCCGGGCTGGAGTCCCTCCACCCGCTCGGGCGGGTGGGCGAGGTCGGCGACGTCGTCGAGGGCGTCCTCTACCTCGAGCGGGCGCCGTTCGTCACCGGCGCCATCCTGCACATCGACGGCGGGCAGTCCGCCGGACATTGAGCGCCCGGCATCCGCAGGGCGGCGGGCGTTCGGAGTGGAGCTAAGCGGATTCGAACCGCTGACCTCCTGGGTGCGATCCAGGCGCTCTCCCAGCTGAGCTATAGCCCCGCGGCCCGCAATGCTAGCGCGCCCCCGGCGGGGCGGTCCACACGGGCGGCGCGGCCCCGGCGCCCCGCGTCGGGCATCCTGGGACGCGGATGATCGACCTCCACGCCCACCTGCTGCCCGGGATCGACGACGGGCCCGAGCACATGGACGTCGCCGTCGCGATGGCTCGGCGCGCGCTCGACGTCGGCACGCAGACCGTGGTCTGCACGCCGCACCGCTCGCCCCGCCACCGCACCGCGCCGGCCCTGGTGCACGAGGCCGTGGCCGAGCTCCGGCGGGCCCTCGCCGGCGCCGGGGTGCCGCTCGAGGTGCTCCCCGGCCTCGAGATCGCGATGTCGGAGGTCCCCGGCATGGGCGACGACGAGCTGCGGGCCGCGACGCTGGGGGGCGGGGGGCGCTGGCTCCTGATCGAGATGCCGTTCAAGGGCTGGCCGATCGAGCTTTCGGACATGCTGGCCGACCTCGAGATCCGTGGGTTCAGCGCGGTCATCGCGCACCCGGAGCGAGCCTCCTCAGTCCAGACGTCGCCGGACCGCGTGCGCGACCTCGTGGGCCGGGGCGCGCTGCTGCAGCTGACGGCGGGGAGCCTTGCCGGCGACCTCGGGCCGGGCCCCTTGCGCGCGGGCATGGCCCTGGCGCGGGCCGGGCTCGCTCACCTCATCGCATCCGACATGCACGGCGTGCGCTGGCGGCCGCCGGGCCTGAGCGAGGGGCTGGCGGCGGCCGCCGCTGAGCTCGGCGTCACGGCCGATGCGCTCTCCTGGGCGGTCCGGGAGGGTCCCGAGCTGATCGTCGCGGGCGAGCGAGCCGAGCCGCCGCGCCCGAAGGTCGTCAGCCGAACGCCCCGGCCGGACGCTCCCCCGGCCGCTCCCGCGCCGCGGCGAGCGCGTCGGAGGTCGCCCGGAGCCCCTCGCTGAGCGGCGTCCGGGCACGCCAGCCGAGCAGGCGCTCGGCCTTCCTGGGGTCGAGCGCGCTCCGCTGCAGCTCGCCGTGACGCGCGGGCTCGAGCTCGGGCTCCCCGCCGCCGAGGCCCTCGATCAGGTCCAGGACCGTGACCTCGCGCCCGCCGCCGATGTTGAACGTCTCGCCCGCAGGCCCCTCCGCGGCGGCGAGGAAGGCCTCGACGACGTCGCCCACGTACACATAGTCCCGCGTCTGGCGGCCGTCGCCGAACACGCGCGGCCGCTCGCCGTCCAGGAGGCGGCCGCAGAAGATCGCGACGACGCCGGCCTCGCCGTGCGGATCCTGGCGTGGGCCGTAGACGTTGCCGAGCCGAAGCGAGACGCCCGGCAGCCCGTAGAGCCGGCCGTAGAGCCCGACGTAGCCCTCGGCCGCCATCTTGCTCATGCCGTAATGGGAGAGCGGCCGCGTCTCGGCCGTCTCCGGGGTCGGGATCGGCAGGCCCTCGTACTCGCCGTACCCGGCGCCGCCCGTGGACGCGAAGACCACGCGCGCGCCGACCGCCCGCGCCGCCTCGAGCACGGCGATCGTGCCGATCGTGTTCACGTCGGCGTCGAAGGCCGGCTCCTCGATCGCCCGGCGCACGTCCGCCTGGGCGGCGAGGTGGAAGATCGTGGCCGGACGGGCGACCTCCGCGATGGCCAGGAGACGCGCGGCCTCGCGCACGTCGGCCTCGTGCAGCTCGGCATCCCCGGGAACCTGGATGGCCTTCCCGGTCGAGAGGTCGTCGATCACGTGGACCCGCGCGCCGGTCGCGACGAGCGCGTCCGCGAGGTTCGATCCGATGAACCCCGCGCCGCCCGTCACGATGACGGCCGGGGCGCTCAGCTTGGTATCCTCGCGGACCCGAGTGGAGCGTCGAGCGTGCGGCTGATCGTGACCGACACCTTCACGGCGGCCCGCACCATGGCGGATCGGATCGCCCCAGGCAAGGCACGCGAGACGCGGGTCGGCGGCGTCCAGGCGATGGCCGTCGAGGGCGCCACCATCGTCGGCCTGGACGGGCCGCTCGCCGAGCCTGCCGGGGCGCCCCCCCGCTGGCATCCGCGCCGGCGGCGGGTCGCTCGGGCGCTCGGCGTGCTCGCCAAGCGCTCCGGCGCGCTGGTGCTCGCGTGCGACGACCCGCTGCTCGCCGCGCAGGCGCGGGAGGCCGTCGGGCGCGTCGACCCGGCACTGGCCCGGGGCGCCCGAGCGGGCGCGCCGCCCTTCGATCGCCTCGGCCACCTGGACGACCGCGGCGCCGAGGCGCGCGCGGCGGAGCTCGAGATCGGCGCGCTCTGGGCTGAGCACGTGGCGGCCCTCGACCCGGCGCTCGGCATGGACGAGTGCGCGGCGTTGCTCCTGGTGGACGATCGCGCCCGCGCGCCGTCGGCCCTCCTGCGCGCGGCCGGCGCGCGGCCGGAGGCGCTCGGCCGTCTGGCGGAGCGTGGATATGTCGTCGGCGAGCCTCCCGAGCTCTCGCCCGCGGGGCAGATCGCCCGCGAGACCCTCGATCCCGCCCTGCTCGACCCGGCGACGCACCGGGTTCTTCGCGGCCTGGCGGACGCCGTCCGGCGCGGGGCGACCGGCCGTGCGATCGCCGTCGAGCGCGCCACGGCAGTGCTCGCCGCGATGCCCCGCCCAGCCGCTCCCGAAGGTCTCGACTTCGGCCGCCTCCTCGGCCGCTGCCCCGGCTGCGGCGAGTGGATGGGCCTCGACGGACGGCGCCTGCGCTGCCACGGCTGCGGCAACGCCTACGCGCTTCCGCCGCGGGCCGACGCCCTCGCCGTCCCGGGCGCCGCATGCGCGGCCTGCGGCGCGCCGCTCATCCGACTCGTCGTCGACGGACGCCCGCGGGAGCCTCGCTGCGCCGACGATGCCAAGTGCCCGACCCGCCTCGCCCGTGTCGCAGGAGCCTGAGCACGAGGAGCGCCCGGACCGCGGCGCCGGCGAGCCGGGGGTCTACGCGCGCCTCCACGCCGACGCGGAGGTCCGCGAGCCTCGCGGCCCCGCCCCGAGGTGGGCCCGCGCGGCGGGCTGGCTGATCGCGGCGGGCATCGTCGCCGTCGTCATCGTGATCGCCCTGAGGGCCAACCCCTGGTAGCCGCCCGGTTCATCGCGCTCGAGGGAATCGACGGCAGCGGGAAGAGCACGCAGGCGGCCCGCCTGGCCGATGCGCTGCGGGCCCGCGGGCACGACGTGCTGCTCACCCGAGAGCCCGGCGGCACCCCGGTGGGGGAGCGCCTGCGCGAGGTCGTCCTCTCCTCCGGGGGGAACGTCGCGCCCGCGGCCGAGGCGCTCATCTTCGCGGCCGCGCGAGCGCAGCTCGTGGCGGAGGTCATCCGGCCCGCGCTGGGAGACGGCCGGTGGGTCGTGGCCGACCGCTTCGTCGACTCGTCGCTCGCGTACCAGGGGGCTGCCCGCGGCCTGGGCATCGACGCCGTCTGGGAGCTCAACCGGATCGCGGTCGAGGGATGCCTGCCCGATCTCGCGGTCGTCCTCGACGTCCCCGGGCCCCTGGCCGCCGGGCGGCGCGGGCCGGCCGACCGGATCGAGGCCGAGGGCCTCGCCCTCCAGGACGCCGTCGCCGCCGGCTACCGCGAGCTCGCGCGGCGGTTCCCGAGCCGGGTCGCCCTGGTGCCCGCCGACGGCTCCGTCGAGGAGGTC
>DATFWK010000038.1:0-12239 GCA_035259345.1 Miltoncostaeaceae bacterium
GCGTAGGCGGCCTGCCCGATCTGGCCCTCGTAGGCGGCCACGGACGCCGTGAGGACGACTACGCCGCGGATGCCGTCGGCGTCCGGCTCGTTGACGGCCATGGCCTCGGCGGCAAGCCGCAGCGTGTTGAACGCACCGACCAGGTTGACGTCGACCACCCGCTGGAAGTCGGCGAGCGGGTGCGGCCCCGCCCGGCCGAGGACCCGCATGCCCGGGGCGATGCCGGCCGCCGCGACGGCGACCCGCAGCGGCGCTGCCGCCACCGCGGCCTCGACGGCCGCCCGCAGCGGCCCCTCGTCCCGGACGTCGGCGGCCACGAAGAACGCGCCCTCGCCGAGCCCGGCGGCCACGCCCGGCCCGAGGTCGCCGGGCAGGTCGGCGATCACGACGCGTGCACCGGCCGCGTGGAGGCGGGCCGCCGTCGCGGCCCCGAGCCCCGAGGCCCCGCCCGTGACGAGCGCGGATGCGCCGGTGAGAGCCACTGCGCGGCCACGATAGCCGCTCGGAAACGGGCGAAGCGGCCGCGCCCGGCCGCTATCGTCGGCCCGATGGCACGAACCGCCGTCGCCCCGCCGCTCGTGCGCCTCGACGAGGTGCAGGCCGCGCGCGAGCGCATCGCCGGGTTCCTCCGGCACACGCCCACGGACCAGGCCGACACGATCTCCCGCCTCGCCGGGCGCGTGGTGCTGCTGAAGCCCGAGCACCTCCAGCGCACGGGCTCGTTCAAGATCCGGGGGGCCGCGAACTTCATGGCCGGCCTGCCGCCAGGCGGCGAGGTCGTCGCCGGGTCGGCCGGGAACCACGCGCAGGGGGTCGCGCTGGCGGCCACGCTCACCGGCCGCCGCGCGACGCTCTTCATGCCGCGCGGCGCGCCGCTGCCGAAGCGGATGGCCTCGCGCGAGTACGGCGCCCACGTCGTCCTGGTGGAGGACGCCGTCGACGAGTGCATCGCCCAGGCCGCGCTCTACGCCGCGGAGAAGGGCGCCGTCGTCGTGCCCCCGTTCGACGACCCCGCCGTGATCGCGGGCCAGGGCACGATCGGCATCGAGATCCTCGAGGAGGCACCGGACGTCGAGGCGATCGTCGTCCCGGTCGGCGGCGGGGGGCTCATCGCCGGCATCGCCGCGGCCGCGCGTGCGCTGCGGCCCGAGCTGCGCGTCTTCGGCGTGCAGCCCGTGGGCGCGGCGGCGATGGCGCGCTCGCTCGAGGCGGGGCAGCCCGTCGCGGTCGACGAGCCGCGCACGATGGCCGACGGCGTCGCGCTCAAGCGGCCCTCCGAGCTGACCGTCGCGCACGCCGCGGCGCTGGTGGAGCGGGTCGTCACCGTCACCGAGGAGGAGATCAGCCGCGCGATGCTGATCCTGCTCGAGCGCGCCAAGGCCGTCGTGGAGCCGGCCGGGGCGCTCGCGGCCGCGGCGCTCTTGGCCGGGCGGATCCCGGGCAGTGGCCCGGCCGTCGCGGTCGTCTCGGGCGGCAACGTCGACCCGATGCTCCTCACGAAGCTCATCGAGCACGGGCTCTCGGCCGCGGGCCGCTACCTGGTGCTCAGGGTCGTCCTGGACGACCGGCCCGGGGCGCTCCACCGTCTCACCGGTGCGCTCGCCGGCATGGACCTGAACGTGCTCTCGGTCGAGCACCACCGCTCCGGGGTCGAGCTGCCGCTTGACGCGGTCGAGGTGATCGTGACGCTCGAGACCCGCGACCCCGAGCACCGGCTGGAGGTCGCGGACACCCTGCGGGCGATGGGGCACCGGGTCGAGCAGCTCGGATGAGCCGCCCCAGGGCGGTCCTCCTCGACGTCGGCAACACGCTCCTCGGATGGGACCTTCCGCGGGTGGTGGACGCCCTGGCCGCGGCCGGGGTCCGCACGGACGCCGCCGCGCTCGAGCGGGCGGAGGCCGCCGCGCGCCCGGCGCTCGACCGGGCGCTCGCGCCGGGGCGCTCGACCGAGGCCGCGGAGACCGCCGTCCGCCGCCTGGCGCTCACGCTCGAGGCGCTCGGCCTCGGCGCCCGTGAGGCGGAGCTGCCGGCCGCGGCCGCCGCCGAGGCGCTCCGCGGAGGGACGCCGCTCTTCTGCCGCGTGCTGCCGGGCGTCCCCGCGGCCCTGCGCCGCCTCCGCCGGGCCGGCCTGCGGCTGGTCGTGGTCAGCAACTCGGACGGGACGGTCGGCGACCTGCTCGCCGGGGCGGGGCTCGGGGACCTGCTGGACGCCGTCGTGGACTCCGGCGCGGTGGGCGTCGAGAAGCCGGACCCGCGGATCTTCCGCCACGGCCTGGCCGCCGCCGGCTGCGGCCCGCAGGAGGCGCTGCACGTCGGCGACCTCTACAGCGTGGACGTCGTGGGCGCGCGTGCGGCGGGCGTCCCCGTCGTGCTGCTCGACCCCTACGGCGACTGGGGCCAGGTGGACTGCGACCGGGCGCCGGACCTGGCCGCGGTGGCCGAGGGTCTGCTGACTGGGGGTCCTGTCACAATCGACACATGAGCGCCCACCGCATCCTCATGTGCCCGCCGACGCACTTCGGCGTGCGCTACGAGATCAACCTCTGGATGGACACAGCACGCCAGGCCGACGACGACGCCGCGATCCTCCAGTGGGACCAGCTTCGGGCGACGCTCACGGACCTCGGCGCGACCGTCGCGCTCGAGGAGCCCCGCCCGGGCCTCCCGGACCAGGTCTTCACCGCGAACGCCGGCTTCGCGCTCGGCGGACGGGCGCTCGTGGCGAGCTTCCTCCACCCCGAGCGGCAGGGCGAGGAGCCGGTGCACGAGCGGTGGTTCCGCGACGCCGGCTTCGAGACGTGGAAGACGACGCACATCCTCGAGGGAGCCGGCGACGTCTGCGGCGGGGTGGACGTGCTCTTCGCCGGGCACGGCATCCGCTCCGACCGGCGCGCGCACGCCGAGGCGGCCGCCTTCCTGGGCGTCGAGGTCGTCTCGCTCGAGATGACCGATCCCTGGCTCTACCACCTCGACCTGGTCATGGCGCCGCTCGACACGCGCACGGTGCTGGTCGCGCCGCACGCGCTCACGGCGGCCGCGGCCCGCGCCGTGGCCGAGCGCTTCGCCGACCCGGTCGAGCTCACGCGCGAGGAGGCGCACGCGTTCACGGCCAACTGCCTGGTGCTCGGCGACCGCCTGGTGATGCACCACTGCCCGCCGCGCATCGGGCGCGAGCTCGCGGCGCGCGGATTCGAGGCGATCGAGAGCCCCGTGGGCGAGTTCCTCAAGGGCGGCGGCGGCGTGCGCTGCATGGGCCTCTTCCTCGACGGCGGCCCGGCGGCGCCGGACCCCGTCGAGGTGGCCGGGGGCGCGCATGGGTAGCACGGTCCGCGCCGCGGCGCTCGAGGAGCGCTGGCGGCGGGTCATCGCGCCCGCGCTCGCCTTCGCGACGGACATCGAGGCCGTGCGCGCCGAGGGCGCCTGGGTGGAGGCGGGGGACGGCCGGCGCTACCTCGACTGCACGTCCGGCACCGCGACGACGAACGTCGGCCACAACCACCCGCGCGTGCTGGCGGCCGCCCGCGAGCAGCTCGAGCGCATGGTCCACTCGGGCGGGGTCTTCCAGTACGAGTCGGCGGTGGAGCTCGCCGAGCGCCTGGCCCGGGTGACGCCCGGCGACATCGGCTCGTTCTTCCTCCTGAACGGCGGCAGCGAGGCCGTCGAGGGGGCCGTGAAGCTCGCGCGCCGGGTCACCGGCCGCCACGGCGTCGTGGTCTTCCGCGGCGGCTTCCACGGCCGCACGATGGGCGCGGTCGGCTACACCACATCCAAGGCGTACTACCGGGCGGGCTACGCGCCGCTCGGCGCGAGCGTGCACGTGGCGCCGTTCCCGACCCCACGCCGCTGGGGCCTCGATCCCGACGCGGCCGCCGACCGGGCGCTCGCCGGCCTCGACGACATCCACCGCCACGACCTGCCGCCGGGCGAGACGGCCTGCTACCTGGTCGAGCCGGTGCAGGGGGAGGGCGGCTACCACCCGGCCGGGGCCCGCTTCCTGGCCGGCCTGCGCGGGCGGGCGGACGCGGCCGGCGCGCTCCTGGTCCTCGACGAGGTCCAGACCGGCTTCGGGCGGACCGGCGCCTGGTTCGGCGCCCAGGCCTACGGGGTCGTGCCGGATGTGATCGCGCTCGCCAAGGGCATCGCCGGGGGGTTCCCGGTCTCGGCCTTCGGCATGACGCCGGCGCTCGCGGAGCGCTTCCCGCCCGGCGCGCACGGGACCACCTTCGGCGGGAACCCGGTCGCCTGCGCGGCCGGCGCCGCGTCGATCGACGTGATCGCCGAGGAGCGCCTGCCGGAGCGGGCGGTCGCGCTCGGGGCGATCACAACCGCGCGCCTGCGCGAGGTCGCGGCCCGGGTGCCCGAGGTGGCCGAGGTCCGCGGGCCGGGCCTCATGATCGGCGTCGAGATCGCCGAGCCGGGCACCGGGCGCCCGCGCGGCGACCTGGCCGCGCGCGTGATCGCCGCGGCCCGGTCCGACGGCGTCGTGCTGATCGACTGCGGGCCGGAGGGCGAGGTCATCCGCTTCATCCCGCCGCTCACGATCTCCGAGGAGGACCTCGACCACGGGCTCGACGTCCTCGGGCGGGCGCTGGAGGGCATCGCCGGCACGAGCTGACGCCCGCCGACCGGTGCCCGTCGGTGCGACGGACAGGGTGTGCGCGATCGTGCAGGGCAAACCGCGACGAACGTCACAGTCGCGCAGGAAACCCCTTGCTACCATCGCGACACATGAAGCGCCTCCGTTTCGTGATCGCCCTCGCCCTGGCCGCGGTCCTCGGAGGTGTCCTGGTCTTCTTCAGCCTCGGCGGGAGCCTGCAGCACGACGTCGGGCCGGGCCAGGTCACCAAGCAGGACACGCAGTACCGGCTGGCGGCGATCGTCACCAAGGGCTCGCCCTCCAACGCCGCGACGCTCGCGGCGACGGACACGGGGCTGCGCTTCATGGTCCAGGACATCAAGAACCCGGCCAAGCGGATCCAGATCCTCTACCGGGGCACGGTGCCGGACACCTTCAAGGACGGGCGCGAGATCGTGGTGACCGGGAAGCTCCAGAGCGGCGTGTTCGTCGCGCAGCGGGACTCCCTGGTCACGAAGTGCCCCTCGAAGTTCCAGGGCAAGTCGCCGGACTCCGCCACCTGACGGGGCCCTGATGGCCCTCCTCGGCCGAGCCGTCCTCATCCTCGCGCTGGCGGGGCTGCTGTTCGCGGTCGGGGCCGCCCTCTACGGGCGCAAGCCCTCCCGGCGCGCCTGGTACCAGGCGGCCGAGCGGACGGTCTTCGCCGTGCTCGGCCTGGTCGCCGTCGCGATGCTCACGCTGTGGACGGCGCTCCTCACGAACGACTTCTCGCTCGAGGCCGTCGCGAACTATTCGAGCCGCGCGCTCAGCGACCGCCTGAAGCTCACCGCGCTCTGGGCCAGCCAGCCCGGCTCGCTGATGCTGTGGCTGTTCATCCTGATGGGCTTCTCGACCATCGCGATCCTGATCAACCGGGTGCGCAACCGCGAGCTCATGCCGGTGGTGGTCGCGGTGCTGGCGGGCATCGGCTCGTTCTTCGCTTTCCTGCTCTCGTTCGTCACGAGCCCGTTCAACACGGTCGCGGTGGTGCCGTCCGACGGCCAGGGCCTGCAGGCCGCGCTGCAGAACCCGTACATGATCATCCACCCGCCCATGCTGTACCTCGGCTACGTGGCGATGTCGGTGCCGTTCGCCTTCGCGATCTCGGCGCTCGCCACCGGCCGCCTGGACAACGTGTGGCTCTCGAGCGTCCGCCGCTGGACGATCCTCAGCTGGGTGCTGCTCGGCGTCGGCATCCTGCTCGGGGCCAAGTGGGCCTACGAGTCGCTCTCGTTCGGCGGCTACTGGGCGTGGGACCCGGTCGAGAACGCCGCGTTCATGCCCTGGCTGGTCGGCACGGCGTTCCTGCACTCCGTGATGGTCCAGGAGCGGCGCGGGATGCTGCGCGTCTGGAACATGGTGCTGGTCGTCCTGGCCTTCTCGCTCTGCATCTTCGGCACGTTCATCACGCGCTCGGGGCTGCTCCAGTCCGTCCACGCGTTCGGCGCCAAGACCGTCGGCCCGTACTTCCTCGCGTTCCTGATCGCGGTCCTGGCCGGCTCGATCGCCCTGATCATCCGGCGCCTCCCGGCTCTGAAGAGCCAGCATTCGCTGGAGAGCTACGTCTCGCGAGAAGCCGTCTTCCTCTACAACAACCTGCTCCTCGTGGGGCTCGCCTTCGCGATCTTCTGGGGGACGGTCTTCCCGATCCTCTCCGAGGCCGTCCGCGGCGAGCGGATCAGCGTGGGGGAGACGTTCTTCGACCAGGTCGCCGCGCCGATCGGGGTGGCGCTGCTCTTCCTCACGGGCGTGGGGCCGATGATCCCCTGGCGCAAGGCCTCGCTCCCGCAGCTGCGCCGGCGCTTCTTCTGGCCGCTGGTGGTCGCCGCGGTGGTCGCGCCGCTGCTCCTCCTGACCGACGCCTGGTCGCACTGGGCCGCGGCCATCGCGTTCACGATCGGCGCCTTCGTCCTCACCTGCATCGTCACCGAGTTCACGCGCGGAACGCGCGTGCGCCACGCGCTGGGCGGCGTCTCGTGGCCGCGGGCCACGGTCGACCTCGTCCTTCGCAACCGCCGCCGCTACGGCGGCTACATCGTCCACGTCGGGATCGTGCTGATCATCGTGGGCGTGGCGGCCTCCCGGGCATTCGTCACCGAGGGCGACGTGAGCATCAAGAACGGCGAGACGGCGCGCGTCGGCGACTACTCGTTCACGCTCCTCGACACCTCGCGCAACCGGTTCCCGAACCGCATGAACGTCAGCGCGACGATCGGCGTGACCAAGGGCGGCAGCAAGGTGGCGACGCTCGTGCCGCAGAAGAACGTGTACCTGCCGCGAGGCGAGCCGGGCGACATCGTCGCGATCAAGAGCGGCCCGACCAAGGACATCTGGGTGAACCTCGCCGGGCTCACCCCGGCCGGCCCGCAGCAGGTCGCCACGCTCCGCATCTTCGTGAACCCGATGGTGAGCTGGATCTGGCTCGGCGGCCTCATCATGGCGCTCGGCGCGCTCATCGCCGCCTGGCCGCCGCCACGGGCCGTGCGCGCGGCCGCGCCCGCCCCGGCCCGCCGCGGCCGCCGCGCCGAGGCCTGAGCGGCCGGTGGCCGCCGGCATCCTCGTCGCGCTGCTCGCCCTCGCCGCGGTCGCCCTGATCGCGTGGCCGCTCCTCGGTCGCCGCGCGGCGGCCGCCGAGCCGGTCGATGACCCGAACGCGGCCCTCGGTGACGAGATCGACCGCTCGCTGCACGCGATCCGCGAGATCGACTTCGACCACCGCGCCGGCAACCTCTCCGACGAGGACTTCGCCGAGCTCGACGCCGCCGAGCGGGCGCGCGCGGCGGAGCTGTTGCGCCTTCGCGACGAGCAGGCGGCGGCTGCGAAGCGCCCGGCCAAGCGGGACAAGGCCCGCACGGCCAAGCAGGCCGACTCGGCCTGACTCAAGGATCGCGTCAAAAGCGCCGAAGATGCAGGGGTGACGCCCCTCGGGGCGCGCGCGGGAGGGCTCAGCGGGCTGCCGGAAGGAGTTGACCTCGTCCGGGACGGCTGACAGAGTGCCGCCCGTTCGACCTCCGAGGAGCATCCGGAGGACCCTGGGATGGGGCTCCGAAGGATGACTTACAGCCCAACTGGTCGGGTGCCATGGGCGGAAAGGAGAAGCGGATTCACCTCGACCGACCGCGCGAGTTCCTCGCCTCCGGCCGGCCCCCCCGAAGGATCGTGGGGTGGGTGGTCCTTCTCGCGACCCTCCTCCTGTGTGTGTCCAGCGCCATGGCGGTGGACGTCACGATGCCGTCGCCCTCGGGCCAGCTGGCCCCCGGCGCGCCGCCGCTCGGGACCGACACCGGCACGCTGACGACCGGCGCCGGCGCCCCGGCCGCGACGGTGGGCACGCTCCTCGGCCTGCGCCCGCTGAAGATGGGCCTGAGCGGCCCGGACGTCCGCCAGCTCCAGGGGCTCCTGCGCAAGCGCGGCCTGAAGGTCGTCCTGGACGGAGCGTTCGGCCCGGGTACCCGCACGGCCGTCAAGGCGCTCCAGCGGCGCCTCCACGCCTCGGCCACCGGCGTCGCCACCCTCAAGTTCCTCAAGCGGCTCGGCGTCAGCGTCCGCACCGTCGCGAGCGGCACCACGACGGCCGCGACCGCGCCGGTCGACACCACCACGGCCATCGCCGGGCCGAACGCGGCGCTCGCCCACTACCTGAAGGCCTTCCCGGTGCGCGGCAAGCACACGTACACGAACGACTTCGGGCAGCCGCGCGGGCAGGGGCCGCACCAGGGCAACGACATCCTGGCCGCCCGTTTCACGCCGATCATCGCCGTGGCCGACGGGGTGATCGAGCGGATGACCCGGGTGGAGACCGGCCTCGGCGGCATCTGGATCTGGGAGCGCGACGACCAGGGCAACACGTACTACTACGCCCACATGCAGGAGATCGCGGCGGGCCTCGAGGCCGGGAGCCGCGTGACGGTGGGGCAGCAGCTGGGAAGCGTCGGCAACACCGGTGACGCGCGCTACACGGTCACCCACCTGCACTTCGAGATCCACCCCGGCGGCGGGGCGCCGATCAGCCCGTACACCGACCTCCTGCTGGTCGACCCGACGCCGCCGAAGCAGACTCCCAGCCCGTAGCCCCGGGGCTCAGGAGGCCGCTGGCGCGAGCGCGCCGGCCGTGCCCGTGTGGCGTGGGTCGGCGACGAACCCCGGAAGCTCGAGCGTCACCGTCGTGCCCCGGCCCGGGCTGCGGATGCCGACGCTTCCCCCGTGGGCCTCGACGATCGCCCGGACGATGGCGAGGCCCAGGCCGGTGCCGCGCCTGCCCCGCCGCCCGCGGTCGTCGCCGCGCCAGAACCGGTCGAAGACCCTGGACAGCTCCTCCGGCGGGATGCCGCTGCCGGCGTCTGTGACCTCGATCCGAAGCCGGCCGCCGTGGGCCGACCTGGCGGTGATCCGGATCACGGCGCCCTCGGCCGTGTGCTGCACGGCGTTCTCGACCACCGCGTCGAGCGCCGCCTCGAGCCGCGGGCGGTCGACGTCGATCGTCCCGCGCGCCTCCGCCGAGACGCGCCAGTCCCGCGGCGCGGCCGGCCGCCAGCGCGCCTCGAGCCGGCCCAGGAGCTCCTCGACCCGCTCCGGCTCGCGCCAGACGAAGTCCGGGTGGTCCGCCGCGGCGAGCGTCAAGAGCCGGTCCGAGATCCCCGCCAGGTTGTCCAGCTCGTCGAGCACGACGTCGGCGTCCGCGCCCAGCGGCCCGTTGGGGTCGTCGGCGCGCATGAGCTCCACGTGGCCGCGCGCCACCGTGATCGGCGTGCGCAGCGAGTGGGATGCGTCGCGCAGGAAGTCCCGCTCGCGCTCGGAGGCAAGCCTGAGCGCCTCGAGCGCGCCCTGGCGCCGGCGCGCGTGCCAGACCATCGCGAGGAACATCGCCGACATCAGCGGGATCTCGGTCAGCTCGGCAAGCTCGGTGTTGCACGTCCGCAGCGCGAGCCCGGTGCCCACGAACACCGCGCTGAGCACGATCGCCGTGGTCCTCGGCCCCCAGGTGCGCCGGCCGTAGACCAGGGCCAGGCTCACCCAGATGAAGTGGAAGGGGACCGTCGCCCAGTTGTCGCCGAGCCGCAGCATCCACCAGAGGTTGGCCAGGGCGAAGACCCCCCAGCCGACCTCGACCCAGTTGCTACGGAGCCTGGAGGCGATACCCGACATTGCGCACGGTCTCGATGACGTCGGCGCCGAGCTTCGCCCGCAGGCGCCGCACGCAGACGTCCACCACGTTGGTGCCGGGGTCGAACGAGCAGCCCCAGGCTTCGGCGAGCAGCTCCTCGCGCGTCACGTCGGCGCCGGCTCTGTCGACGAGCCGCTGCAGCAACAGGAACTCACGCGTCGAGAGGGCGACCGGGCCGTCGCCGACGTCCGCCTGGCGCATCTCGACGTCGAGCGTCAGGCGGCCGGCCCGGCGCAGCGTCCCGCGCTCGACGGCCCGCTCGCGCAGCCGCGCGCGGACCCGCGCGACGAGCTCGGCCAGGGCGAACGGCTTGGTGATGTAGTCCACGGCGCCGATCTCGAGGCAGCGGACCTTCGCGGCGACGTCCGACCGGGCCGAGACCATCAGGAACTGGGTCTCCGGCCGTGCCGCCAGGGCCCGCCGCATGAGCGACGCCCCGTCGAGTCGCGGCATCATCAAGTCGAGGAGCACGAGGTCGTACTGCTCCCGCATGACCAGCTCGAGCGCGTCCTCCGGGTCGCTGACGCCCTCGGTCGCGATGCCGAGCGACGACAGGCTCCGTGCGATGACGTCGACGATGCGGCTCTCGTCATCCACCACGAGGATCCGTCCCACGAAGAGAGCTTAGGAGCGGCCGTGCGGCCTGCGCGCCCCGCGTCGGGGGAGTCTTAAGACTTTCCGCCTCTGGTCTTAGGTCTAGTCCCGCCACACCGTGATCCTCGCCGCCGGTCGAGGACCGCCGGCCGTGGATGACAGATGTGTCATCTGGGACGCGGGCCCGGGCGATCGCGCCCATCCTCCCCCCGTGCGCCGGGACGGCGCGTCAACCATCAAGGGGTGAGGAAATGAGGAAGATGCTTGGCCTGGTCGCGGTGTTGGGGGCCGCGGCCATGGCAGCCACCATCGCCGGCGTCGGCACGTTCGGCGGGTCGGGGCGCTCCGAGGCCGCGACCACCGGCGTGACGCGGACGTACTACATCGCCGCGGACGAGGTGAACTGGGACTACGCGCCCCAGAACCGCAACGTGATCAAGGGCCAGCCGTTCGGCGACACCGAGAACACGTTCGTGCAGCAGGGGCCCAAGCGGATCGGGCACGTCTACATCAAGGCTCAGTACCGCGAGTACACGGACGCGACCTTCAGGACTCCGAAGCCGCGCCCGGCCTCACAGGCGTACCTGGGGATCCTCGGGCCGGTGATCCACGCCGAGGTGGGCGACACGATCAAGGTCGTGTTCAAGAACAACACCCGCTTCCCGGCGTCCGTGCACCCGCACGGGGTCTTCTACACCAAGTCGTCCGAGGGAGCTCCCTACAACGACGGGACCGGCCCCGGCGACAAGGGCGACGACGGGGTCGCGCCCGGCGACACCTACACCTACAACTGGGCGGTGCCCGAGCGTGCAGGCCCGGGGCCGATGGAGGGCAGCTCGGTCATGTGGATGTACCACTCGCACGTGGACGAGCCCGGCGACACCAACGCCGGCCTCATCGGGGCGATGATCGTCACGGCGCAGGGCAAGGCGAAGCCCGACGGCTCGCCGATCGACGTCGACCGCGAGTTCATCGACATGTTCACGGTCATGGACGAGAACGCGAGCCCGTACCTTCAGGCGAACATCAACAAGTTCGCCGGCAGCCCGTCGGCGGTGAACCCCGACGACGACGAGTTCCACGAGAGCAACCTCATGCACAGCATCAACGGCTACGTCTACGGCAACCAGCCGATGCAGACGATGAGGAAGGGCGATCGGGTGCGCTGGTACCTCATGGGCATGGGCACCGAGGTCGACCTGCACACCCCGCACTGGCACGGCAACACCGTGGTGATCAACGGGATGCGGACCGACGTCGCGTCGCTCCTGCCGGCGTCGATGCAGACGGCCGACATGGTCCCCGACGACACCGGCATCTGGCTGTTCCACTGTCACGTGAACGACCACATCATCGCCGGGATGCAGACCCGCTACGAGGTCACTCCCTGAGGTGAGGCTCCACGCCAGCGATCCCGCTACCCACGCGGGATCGCTGGCCCCCGCTCCGACCGGGCCAAGTGACGCCGACGGACGCTGAGGGACGCCCCGGGCGCGTGTTCGTGGGCAGGCTCGTGGGCACAGCTCGGGCGTGCCATGCTGGCCGCGCCGCCGCCTGCTTCGCTGCGCGGCGGCCGACCATGAGGGGAGGACGCGGTGGCGAACATCGGACTGGTGGGGGACCCGGCGTGGCTCCCGCCCGCCGAGGTGGCACCTGGCCTTGCGGACCTGCGGGAGCGCCAGGTGGAGGCGGCCGAGGCGTACCAGGCCGCCGTCGGGCGGCACCGCGAGGCAGGGTGGGCCGCCCGGCGCGAGCGCGAGGCCCACGAGGTCGCCGTGCGCGAGGCGACCCTGGCGGGCCAGGAGCCGCCGACGCCCCCCGCCACCCCGGCGCATACTCCCGAGCACCTGTCGGCGCTTGCCGCCG
>DATFWK010000039.1:0-7961 GCA_035259345.1 Miltoncostaeaceae bacterium
CGCGCGGCCTGCTCCTGGCCGGCGCCTCGCGATGCGGCCTGGCACTCGAGCAGGCCGGCCTCCACGAGGGTCAGCGCCTCGCGCTCCAGGACGCCGAGCGCGCCCGCGGGCGCGCCCTGTTCCTGGCCGACGCGACGGGCGCCCTCCAGGAGGACCTCGAGCTCGGCCGCCGTCTCGAACGGGTCCTCGAGCTCACCGTGCCGGCGCTCGCGGACTTCGGGATGGTGGAGGCGTTCGACTCGGCCGGCGACGGCGGGCTGCGGGCCGTCCGGCATACCGACCCGGACCTCGAGCAGGTCCTCAGGCGGCTGGGCGACGTCGCTCCGCGCCGCGGGCGCCGCACGGGCCTCGCCGCCCTCGTCGACCAGGGCCAGGGGGCCGTCCTCTCACTGGGGCCGGAGGAGCGCGCGACCCTGGGCGGCGATCCGCAGTCGCGCGGGCTGATCGAGGCGCTGGCCCCGACGGGGCTGCTCGTCCTGCCGCTCGTGGCGCGCGGGACCGAGGTCGGCGTGCTGGCTCTCGCGTCGTCGTCGCCGGGGCGGACGCTGGGGCCGGAGGACCTTCCCTTCGTCGAGGCCCTCGCCGGCCGGACGGCGCTGGCGATCGAGAACGCCCGCGCCTTCCACGAGCAGCGCGCCATCGCCCGCCGCCTCCAGTCCAGCCTGCTGGCTGGCGCCGCGACAGACGTCCCCGACCTGTCCATCGCGACCCGCTACCAGCCGGCGTCGGACGAGCTCGAGGTCGGAGGGGACTGGTTCGACCTCGTCGTGCGCCCGGACGGCCGCGCGGTCGCCATGGTGGGCGACGTGGTCGGGCGCGGGCTCGAGGCCGCGGCGACGATGGGCCGGTTGCGGAGCGCGGCGAGCGGCCTGGCGCTCGTGTGCGACGGCCCGTCCACGCTCCTCGACCACGTCGACCGCATCGCCGACGCGACCCCGGCCGCCTACCTCACCACGCTGGCCTGCGCGTACCTCGAGCCGAGGACCGGTGAGATGCGCTACGCGTGCGCGGGGCACCCGCCGCCGCTGCTCGTCGACCCGTCCGGCTCGCCGCGGTTCCTCGACGGCGGCCGCTCCGCGCCGCTCATCGGGCTCGAGCCAGGCCAGCGGGAGGAGGACCGGGTCGCCTTCCCGCCGGGCTCCACGCTCATCCTCTACACGGACGGCCTCGTCGAGCGACGGGGCTCGTCGCTCGACGATCGGCTCGAGAGCCTGGCCGAGGCGGCCGCCGCGGGACCGGTCGAGAGCATCCAGGATCTCGCCGACACGCTCCTCGCGCGGATGGTCGGCGACGCGGCCCGGCCGGACGACGTCGCCGTGCTGTGCGTCGCGTTCGACCCGGCCGACGCGAGGGTCTACGCCCGCCGCTACCCTGCCCATCCGCAGCACCTGGCCGATGCCAGGAGCGACCTCAGGACCTGGCTGCGGGCGCTCGGGTGCGGCCACGATGAGATGTACGACATCGTCCTCGCCGCCGGCGAGGCCCTGGCCAACGCCGTCGAGCACGCCTATTCGGACGGCCAGAGCGGCGAGCTCGCGATGGAGCTGCGGGACGTGGACGGCGAGCTGCGCGTGCAGCTGCGCGACTTCGGGCGCTGGCGCGATCCGCCCGCCCCGGGACCGCGGGGCCGCGGCATCCCGATCATGCGCCAGGTGATGGACGAGGTCAGCCTCCACTCGGACGCCAGCGGCACGATCGTCACGCTTCGGAAGCGGGTTCCGGTCCGGGCCCCCGGATAGGGCGCGCCACGCCTGTCGCGGCGCGACATCGCGGCCTCGCCCCGGGGTTGAAAACCCCGCTCCGGGGTACCTAGGCGGCATGGCGAAGTCGATCGAGGACCTGGCCCTGGTGGAGCTGCTCTTCGATCACGCCCGGGAGCGTGGCTGCATCGAGCTCTCGGAGGTGGACCAGATCGCCGCCGGGGTCGGCATGGACCAGGGGGAGCTCGAGGCGCTCTACGAGGCGATCGAGCAGCGGGGCATCGTCCTTCGGGACGACTGCGGCCAGCGCGCTCGCGGCGGCCCGACGTACTCGAACTCCGCGCTCGCCGAGACGACGACCGACTCGCTGCAGATGTTCATGAACGAGGTCCGCCGCTTCGCGCTGCTGACGCCGCGCGAGGAGCTGATGCTCGCGCAGCGCATCGAGCGGGGCGACGCCCTCGCGAAGGAGCGCATGATCAACGCCAACCTGCGGCTCGTCGTCTCGATCGCCAAGCGGTCCCAGGGGCGCGGCCTCTCGCTTCTCGACCTCATCCAGGAGGGCGTCCTGGGGCTCATCCGCGCGGTCGAGAAGTTCGACTGGCGCCGCGGGTACAAGTTCTCGACCTACGCCACATGGTGGATCCGCCAGGCAGTCGCGCGGGGCATCGCCAACCAGGCGCGCGAGATCCGGCTGCCCGTCCACGTGGTCGAGGAGGAGCAGCGCCTCGCCCGGGCCGAGCGTGAGCTCGTGGCGGCCCTGCACCGGCCGCCCACCGACGAGGAGCTCGCCGAGCGTGCGCGCCTCTCGGTGGCACGGGTTCGCGAGATGCAGGCCCTCCCCCGCTCGGTCACGAGCCTCGACGGCCCGGTCGGGGACGAGGACGACACCCGCCTCGGCGACCTGATCGAGGGCCCGGGCGACGACGAGCCGTACGAGGAGGTGTCGGTGAGCCTCCGGGCGGACGCCGTGCGCCGGGCGCTCGGCGAGCTCAGCGAGCGCGAGCGCGCGGTCCTCGCGCTCCGGTACGGAATCGACGGGGACGGGCCGCTGACGCTTCGCGATATCGGTGCCAGGCTCGGCATCACCGCGGAGCGCGTCCGCCAGATCGAGACGACGGCGCTCGAGCACCTGGCCATGCGGCGCGAGCTGGAGGGCCTCCGGGAGGCCGCCTGAGCACCGCCGGCAACACCTAAGGCCGGATTTCCGCGCTTCTCCACACGGGTGTGTTTGAAGTTTCGCGTGGGGGGTAAGCACCCCGCGCGTCCCCCTGAACGGTGAGGCGGATGCGGACAAATCGTCTTGGGAGGCACGCTGCCCAGGACGCATGCGACATCACTCCCTGGTCGCCTGCTTCCTCGTACCTCCCAAGCCGGTCAACAGGAGCGGCCGCGGACCCCCACAGACGCGGTCGCTCCTCTCGTCGTGCCGCCGGGCCGGCCGCGGGTTTGCGAGCCGCGCACGGCGGGAACACGCGGACGTGGACGCCCGTGGGCAGGGCGAAATGGGAAGGAGCCCGGGCTTGGACGAGCGACGCAGGCCGGTGGAGGCGCCGAGGGAGCGGGTCGACGAGGACCTCGAGCACACTGAGGTGCGTCAGATCGAGGACCACGGGCCGGATCATCCCGGCCCGGACCCGGGCGGCCGCTTCCCGGTCCCCTCGTCGGACCAGGACCAGGGCCGGCCGGCCGAGCCGTCGCAGCCGTCCCGCCCGCCCGGACGGCGGCGCAAAGAGCGGCGCCGGTGACCGGTGACCGGCCGAAGGGCGGCGACGCTCGCGTGCCGGAGCCCCTCATGATCGCCGTCGGCGCGGACAGGGCCAGCCCGGCGCGGGCACGGCGGGCGATCAAGGCGCTCGGGCTGCCGAGGCAGGTCGAGAAGGACGCCATGCTGCTCACGAGCGAGCTCGTCAGCAACAGCGTGCTGCATGCGGGGATTGGCCCGGGCGACGCGATCATGCTCAAGATGGAGGCCTGGCCGGATCATGTCCATATCGCGGTGCGCGACCCCGGCCGTGGCCGGGACCGGCCGGCCGTGCTCGAGGGCGAGCCCGCCTTCGGCGGCTGGGGCATGCGGCTCGTCCAGCGGCTGTCGGACGGGTGGGGCGTAGCGGCACGTCCGGCCTGCACATGCGTCTGGTTCGACCTCTCGGTCGGCGGATAGACTCGGCGCCGCGACGTCCACCGCCGGAGGCCGAGGCCCGCCCGCCCACATGGACCTGACGACCGGGCAGGAGATCGGGCCGGGGGCGGCGGACGCCGGCCGGGCGCTGGTCGCCGGACTCGACGAGCACCACCTGCGGATGCTCGCCGAGATGTGGTCGATCATCGACAGCCCGCTGTCAGAGTCGGAGCGCCTCCGCGAGCTCGCCCGGCTGGCCGTGCCGGCGATCGGCGACTGGTGCAGCATCGAGCTCATCAGCGGCGAGGCGCTGCTGAGCGCCCTGGTGGCGCACGAGGACCCGGACCGGGTCGCCGCGGTGGCGAGCCTGCGGCGCGAGCGCCCGATCGGCGAGAGCGGCGTCGTCGAGGAGGTCATCCGCACGGGCCGCCCGGTCCTCATCCGCTCGGTGACCGACGACCAGCTCGCGGCCTCGGCCCCTGACGAGGAGCACCTGGAGGCCATCCGCTCCCTCGGCATCCGCTCGGCGATCGTCGCCCCGATGGTCGCGCGCGGTGCCACGCTCGGCGCGCTCACGGTCGTCACCGCGGAGTCGGGCCGCAGCTACGGGGACGGCGACCTCGCCTTCGTCCGCGAGGTCGCGCGGCGCGCCGCCGCGGCCATCGACAACGCCCGCCTCTTCGACGCCGAGCGCAGCGCGCGCGAGGCTGCGGAATCCGAGGGCCGGCGGCTCGCGGCCCTGCAGCGCATCACGAGTGCCTTCGCCCACGCCCTCGCCCCCGAGGACGTCGCGAGCGCCGCGCTCGACGAGGCGATGAGCGTGACCGGGGCGATGCGCGGGACATGCATGCTGGCGTCGGAGGACGGGGATGCGCTCGAGGGCTTCGCGTTCGCGGGCTATCCGGAGGACGTCGGACCGCAGGTGCGCCGCATCCCCCTGACGGCGCGCGTCCCGTCTGTCGAGGCCTTCGCGAGCGGGGTCCCGTGGTTCGCCGACTCAGCGGCGGAGGTCCGGGCCCGCTACCCCGACCTCGACGCCCCGACCGGCGGCGAGGCCTTCGCCGCGGTCCCGCTCCTGCTCGCCGGGCAGCCGATCGGGGCGCTCACCCTGCGCTTCGGCCGCCGCCGGGCGTTCGGCGAGGAGGACCGCGCCTTCCTCTTCACGCTGGCGCAGCTCGCGGCCGGGGCGCTCGCGCGCGCCCGCAGGTTCCGCGCCGAGCAGGACGCCCATGAGCGCGCCACCCTGCTCGTCCGGGCCGGCGAGGCGCTGGACGCCGGCATCGGGGTCGAGGCGCGCCTCAGCCGGCTGCTGGAGGTGATCGTGCCGCGGGTCGCCGACGTCTGCATGATCGAGCTGATGGACGGCGACGCGCGCGTGCCGGCCATCGTCAGGGCGGAGGACCCCGAGACCGAGCGCGGCTTCCGCGAGCTCAGGGCACGCGCCTCCGGCGCGCCTCCCGGGCAGGCCGAATGGGTACGAGCGACCGGCGAGCCCGTGCTCATGGCCGAGATGGACGACCTCGAGTGGGCGCGGAACCTGGCCCGGCTCGGCGCCGAAGGGGAGATCGAGCGGTTCCGCACGGTTCGGCCGCGCTCGGCGGTGATCGTGCCCATCGTCGCCCGCGGGCGGCGCACCGGCATCATCATGCTCGTCTCGACGCGGACGGATCGCCGCTACGGCCCGGACGACCTGGTCTTCGCGGAGGAGCTCGGCCGGCGCGCCGGGCTGGCGGTGGACAACGCTCGCCTCTACGAGCAGGCGCAGCGGGCGGCCGCCGTCGAGCAGGCGCGCGGCCGGCGACTCGACGCGATGGCCGAGGCCTCGCTCGCGGTGCACCAGCAGCGGGCCCTCGACGAGCGCGTTCGGGTCGTGGCAGACCGCGCCCGCCAGCTCGTGGGCGCGAACCTGGCCTCGGCCGTGGTCTTCGGCGACGCCGGGTGGCACGACGCGATCGTGGGCTGCTCCCGCTCCACCCGCTCGGCCGCCTGGGCCGGCCACGAGCACGCCTTCGCGGTATCGGACCTCGCCGCCGGTGTGTCGGCGTCGGGCCGCACCGTCCGACTCGGCCGGCGCGACCTGCCGGTGTCCGGCGCCGCCCCGGCGCCGCAGTCGCCGCCCCGCCCGCGGACGCTGCTGGCCATTCCGCTGGTGGGGCAGGACGGGTCCGCGCTCGGCGTGCTGCAACTCGCCGACCGATACGTCGGCGACTTCACGGACGAGGACCAGGCGCTCCTGGAGGAGTACGCGCGCATGGCGGCCCTGGCCGTCGGGAACGCCCGCCTCGAGGAGCGGGAGCGGCAGGTGGCCCACACGCTCCAGGAGAGCCTGCTGCCGGGCGAGCTCCCGACCATCCCCGGCGTCGCGCTCGCGGCCCGCTACACGGCGGGCGGAGCCGGCACCGAGGTCGGCGGCGATCTCTACGACGTCTTCCCGTGGGGGGACGACTGGCTCGTGCTCGTCGGCGATGTCTGCGGCAAGGGGGCGCAAGCCGCCGCCCTGACCGCGCTCGTCCGCTACACGATCCGGGCGGAGTCGATGCGGGAGGACGACCCGGCGCGGGTGCTGCGGCTGCTCAACACCGCGATCCTCCGCCAGCGCTCCGACGGGCGCTTCTGCACGCTCGCGCTCGCCAGGCTCACGCGCAGCGCTCGCGGCGCGACGCTCCACCTGGCCTGCGCCGGCCACCCGCCGCCGCTCGTCCGCCGCCGCAGCGGGCGGATCGAGCGCCTCCTCGTCCGGGGTGGGATCCTCGGCTTCTACCCCGAGGTCAAGCTCGGCGCCACCAGGGTCGAGCTCGGGCTCGGCGACACGATGCTGATGTTCACGGACGGCGCGAGCGAGGCCCGCGGGCCGGACGGCATGCTCGGCGTCAGGGGGCTGGAGCGGATCCTGCGCGAGGCGGGGCCCGTCGAGCCGGGCGTCCTCGCCGCCGAGATCGAGCGCGAGGTCGTCGAGCACGCCAGCGGCTCGGTGCGCGACGACATGGCGCTCCTCGTGCTCACCATCCTGGACGGCGTCTCGCCGGCGGGCTGACGGCGGCCGTCAGACGCCGGAGGAGTCCCCTTTCCCCTGCCGGTCAGCGCGAGAGGCGCGCGGCGAAGTTCGCGGAGGGGATGCTGTCGAGCGCGACGAGCCTGCGGCCGTTCCAGTGGAAGCGGACGATCGCGCCGCCGCCGGTCGGGCAGCAGTTGGGGTCGTTCCGGCGGTAGAGGACGTACAGGAGCGCCACCGTGTCGCTCGTGCTCCAGACCTCCTGCAGCTCGCGGCTGGGCGCCGCGGCGTCGGTGCCGAGGAAGCGGCCGTTCTCGAAGAAGAACGCCCGCTTGTTGAAGCCGTCGCCCGAGCGCGTGGCGGTCGCGACCAGCACGTTGAGGCCGCTCTGGCCCAGCCACCCGGCGGTCGAGTCGGGCGTGTAGCCGTTGCGCTTGACCGTCGCCACCGCGGCGGCGAGGCCGCCGCGCGCGCGCTGGCGGGCGGCGGTCGCCGTTCCCGCGGCGACCAGGAGCGCGGCGGCCAGGACGGCGGCGAGTGCGACCGGACGCCTCACGCGGCCGAGGCTACACCGTGCTCCCGGGGGCTCCGTCGCCGGCCCGGATAGGGTGCGCGCAGCCCGATGCCCGCTCGCCTCCTCCTCGCCGCGGCCGTGGCCGCCCTCGCCCTCCCGCTCCTCGCTGGCGGGCAGCCCACCCGCTTCCAGCTCACGGCCACGATCGCGCCCGGCCAGGACGCCACGCTGGCCGTCGGGACGGTGCCGCGGGGCGAGTTCGTCTTCGCCGTGCGCGCCGGGAGCGACGGCCTCAAGCGGCTGGTCGTGACCCAGCAGCGCGCCGGCGGCAGGCCGTTCACCGTGTTCCGCCTTCCGGGCGACGCCTCCAGCGCCCGGTGTCAGGGCGCCGCCGGCACGATCGGCTGCACCGGCATCACGACGCCGGCGACCCCGGGCGGCCGCACGTGGACCTTCCGCGTCTCCAACCGCAGCCGCCGGCCGACGCTCGTGACGCTGACCGTCGTCTGGCGGCGCGTGGCGAGCGCGGGCTGAGCGGCCCGGCTTCCGCGGGTCAGGAAGCCCGGCAGGACCTCGCGACGGCGTCGGCCGGGATCGGCTGTTCGAAGCCCGGCCGACGTCCGTCGCGGTGCG
>DATFWK010000040.1:0-6130 GCA_035259345.1 Miltoncostaeaceae bacterium
GGCAACTGCGCGTACGAGGCCACCTTCGACTACTCCTCCGAGGGCGCTTGACCGCCCGCCGCCTGGCCGCCGGCGGCGAGGCCGGGCTCGCGCTCCTGCTCCTGGGCCTCGCCGCGGTCGCGTGGCTGGTCGTCGACCGGCGCATGTCCGGGATGGACGGCGGCCCGTGGACCGACCTCGGGGCCATCGGCTTCTACGTGCCGAGCTGGGTCGCGATGACCGCGGCGATGATGTTCCCCGCCCTCGTCCCCATGGTCGTCATCCGCTCACGGATCGACGCGTCCATGCCCGACGCGCCGGGCGGCTCGCTCCGGAGCGCCCTCTTCGTCGGCGGCTACCTGGCGGCATGGACGGCCTACGGGCTCGCGGCCTTCGGCGCGCTCGCCCTCGTCCAGCGCCTCTGGGGCGGCGCCCTCGACTGGGGCGCCGGCGGACGGGCGGCGGCCGCGGCGACGCTTGTGGCGGCGGCGCTCTACCAGGTGACGCCGGCCAAGTGGCGCTGCCTGGCGCGCTGCAGGGCCCCGTTCACCTTCCTGATGGGCGGCTGGCGACCGGGCGCACGCGGTGCGCTGCGCATGGGTCTCGGCCACGGCGCATGGTGCGTCGCCTGCTGCTGGGCCCTCATGGCCGCGCTCTTCGCGCTCGGCGTGATGAGCGTCGGATGGATGCTCCTGGTCGCCGGGCTGATCGCGGTCGAGCGGCTGCTTCCGTGGGGCGCGCGGTCGGTCTCGATGGCCATCGCGCTCGTGCTCCTGACCCTGGGCGTCGGGGTGGCCGCCGCGCCGGGAAGCGTCCCGGGGCTGACGCGCCCGGACGGCGGACTGGCCTGCTCAGGGCCGCCGGCCGCGAGCTCCATGGGGATGGCGGGGGGCTCGCAAGGGATGTGCAATAGCTGACCTTGGTCGCGGCTGACCGGCCCGCTTGCATCCCCGCTCCGCGGGCGTGAGAGTCGCCTTCCGGGCCCGTATCGATCGGGCCGCGCCACGAGGGGAGGAAGGGAATGAGGAAGCGAGTCCTGGCGGTCGGCCTCGGCGTCGCGGTGGTCGCGGGCGCGGGTGCCGGCATGGCGCTGGCGAAGGGTGACACCGCGAACGCCACGCTCAACGCCAAGCAGGAGGTCCCGAAGCAGGCCGTCGCCGCGCCCAACGGGAAGGGCACCTTCACCGGCAATCTCACCGGCCGGCGGCTGCGTTGGAAGCTGACGTTCTCCGGCCTGAGCGGACCGGCCCTGGCCGCGCACATCCACCTGGGCAAGACCGGGAAGGCGGGCAACATCGTCGTCCCGCTCTGCGCCCCGTGCCGTAGCGGCGTGAGCGGCGTCGCCACCATCACCAACAAGCTGGAGAACACGATCAAGGCCGGCGGCGCGTACGTGAACGTGCACACGGCGAAGAACCCGGCCGGCGAGATCCGCGGCCAGCTCAAGTTCACCTCGACCTGATGCTCCTGGGCCGGCGCGCGCGGCCACGTCGCGCGCGTCAGCCCGAGGCGCTCTCCTCGAGCCGGCGGCAGTCCTCGCAGAGCCCGACGATCGGGAAGTGGCTGAAGCGGGCCTCGTAGCCGAAGTCCGCCAGGATCCGCCGCCGGACCGGGTCGAGCCGCGCGGCGTCCACCGCCGTGACGCGGTCGCACCGCTCGCAGGCGAGGTACTCGCGCTCGCCGGCGACGATCAGCGCGTAGAGCCCGGGCCCGTGCGCGACGTGCAGGTGGCGCACCGCGCCGAGCTCCTCGAGGCGCTCGAGCGCACGGTAGACGGAGGACGCGTCCAGCGCTCCCCCGCTCTCCGCCGCGATGCGCTCCGCCGAGATCGGGCCCTCGGCCGCGAAGAGCGTCTCGAGCACCAGCCGCCGCGAGGCGGAGAACCGCCCGCCCTCCCGGCGCAGGGCCTCGGCGACGTCGTCGAGGTCGCGGAACTCGAGCCGGGGGCTGCGGGGTGCGTGCGGCATCGCACGAGCGTAGCCGTCGGGCCGGTCAGGCGCGCCGCGCGGAGTCGGAGGCCGCCGCCCGCAGATGCACGACGTCCCCGCCGACGACGGTGGCGACCGTCCGCAGGCTCGGATCGAGCAGCGTCAGGTCCCCGGCGAGCCCGATCTCGACGGCGCCCAGGTCGTCTCGCCCGAGCAGGCTCGCGGGCGTGAGCGTGACCGTCGCGAGCGCCTCGGCCACCGTGCAGCCGGCGAAGCGGACGAGGTTGGCGACGCACGCATCCAGGCCGGTGTCGCCTCCCGCCAGGGTCCCGTCCACGAACCGGGGGCCCTCGGGCCCGGCCAGCACCTCGCGGCCGCCGACGCGGATCGCAGTCGTTCCGGCACCGAGGGCCGCCACGGCGTCCGAGACCAGGTTGCACCGCGCCGGGCCGATCGCGCGCCAGGCGAGCCTGACGATCGCGGGGTCCACGTGCCGCCCGTCGGCGATCAGCCCGGCGACCACCGGCAGCCCGCCGAGCACTGCGCCCGCCGGCCCGGGCGCCCGGTGGTGGATCGGGGCCATCGCGTTGAAGAGGTGGGTCGCGTAGCGCACACCGGCCGCGGCCGCTGCGCTCATCTCGGCCGCGCTCGCCTCGGTGTGGCCGGCACCGACCACGACGCCGCGCCGGCTCAGCTCCGCCACCGCGTCGAGCGCTCCGGGAAGCTCCGGGGCCAGCGTCACCACGGCCACCCCTCGCTCGCGCGACCAGCCGTCGAAGACCGCGGGCTCGGCCGGGCGCAGGTGCCGCTGGTCGTGCGCGCCCGCACGGCGCGGGCTGAGCATCGGGCCCTCGAAGTGCCAGCCCAGCGGCCGCGCACCGCGCCATCCCGGGGGCGGCCCCGCGTCGGCCACGGCCAGGGCGCGCCGGTAGCGGTCAGCCGGGGCGCTGACCAGGGTCGGCAGGAA
The DNA here is from genome assembly GCA_035259345.1 of Miltoncostaeaceae bacterium. Taxonomy (GTDB): domain Bacteria; phylum Actinomycetota; class Thermoleophilia; order Miltoncostaeales; family Miltoncostaeaceae; genus DATFWK01. The sequence goes on from DATFWK010000040.1 coordinate 2,875, forward strand.
CGCGGTCACGCCGAACCGCGGCAGGGCCGCGGCGACCTCCCAGAGACCCTCCGGCTCGTCGGTGAGGTCGATGCCGGCGGCCCCGTTCACCTGCAGGTCGAGGAAGCCCGGGGCCACGGTGAGCTCGGTCGCGTCGAGAACCCGCGAGGGCGCGTCGAGCGCCGGCCCGACCGCATCGATGCGACCGTCGCGCACGAGCACGTCGGCGAGCCGGCCGTCCGCGAGCCGGCCGCCGGCGACCAGGAGGCGGCCGTCGCCGCTCACACCACTCCGTTCCGCGAGACCGTCGCCACGCCCCACTGGAACCCGTCGGGAAACCGGCGCTCGGCGGAAGCGGGCGACCCGGCCGCTCGAGCGGTCATCGGCACCTCCCCGTCGTGCCGGCCGACCCTATCCCAGCCGGAGGGTCCTCGCGGAGCTGCGGGAGGCCGCGGCGGCCAAGCGGGCAGCCGCGACTGCCGCCTGTCCGTAGGAGATGCCGCCGTCGTTGGCCGGGAGGCGCTCCGGCGCGAGGACGCGGAGGCCCTCCGCCGCGAGCCGCTCACCCACACCCTCGAGGAGCCGGCGGTTCTGGAAGACGCCGCCCGAGAGCACGACGGTGCCCGTCCCCCGCTCCCCGGCCAGGCGCGCACAGGACTCGGCGGTCGCGGCGACGACGGCGTTCTGGAAGCGCGCGGCGATCGTCGCCGGGAAGCGCCCGGCCTCGGCGTCCCGCAGCGCCGCCCGGATCGTCGGCCGCCCGTCGAGCACGAGCCGCCCGTCGCCATTGGGGGCCGCGGGGAGCGGGTATGCGTCGCCCTCGGCCGGGTCGGCGGCCGCCTCGAGCTCGACGGCGGCCTGCCCCTCGTAGCTCACGCGGGCGCGGATGCCGGCGAGCGCGGCTACGGCGTCGAAGAGACGGCCCATGCTGGTGGTCACCGGCGCCGCGATGCCCGTGGCGGCCATCTGCGCGACGGCCCGCCAGGTGCGTGGGTCGACATGCGCCTCCAGCGACGCGGGCAGAACGGGCGCGTCCCCGAGCGCCTCGACCAGCCAGGCGCACGCCATCCGCCACGGCTCGCGCACGGCCACGTCGCCGCCCGGGAGCCGCACCGGGCGCAGGTGGCCCAGGCGCTCGAAGCCCTCGAGGCCGCCGCACAGGAGCTCGCCGCCCCAGACCGTGCCGTCCGTCCCGTACCCGGTTCCGTCGAAGATCGCCCCGACCGCCGGGCCCGTCTCGCCGTGCTCGGCCAGGCAGGCGGCCAGGTGCGCGTGGTGGTGCTGCACGCCGACGTGCTCGACGCCCTCCCGCTCGAGCGCGTACCGCGTGGCGAGCGCGTCCGGGTGGAGGTCGTGAGCGACCGCCTCCGGGGCGACCGCGAAGAGGCGCTCGAAGTGCTCGACCCCCTCGACGAAGCTCAGGAGCGTCTCGTAGCCCTTCAGGTCGCCGATGTGGTGGCCGACCCAGGCTCGGGTGCCGCGGACGAGGCAGAAGGTGCTCTTGAGCTCGGCCCCGCAGGCCAGGAGCGGCCGTGGCGTGGCGACCGGCAGCTCCAGCGGCGCCGGCGCGAGGCCGCGCGAGCGTCGGAGGACCAGCGGCCCTCGGCCCCGGACGGCCCGCACCACCGAATCGTCCGTTCGCGTCGCGATGGGCCGGTCGTGGCGGAGGACGAGGTCCGCGATGCCGCCGAGCCGCTCGATGGCGTCGGCGTCGTCGCTCGCGATCGGCTCGTCCGAGACGTTGCCGCTCGTCATGACCAGCGGCTCGCCGGCGTCGGCAAGCAGCAGATGGTGGAGCGGCGAGTACGGCAGCATGACGCCGAGCTCGCGCGAGCGCGGCGCCACCGCGGCCGCGACCGCCGCCCCGGGCCGCCGCGGCGCGATCACGATCGGCCGCTCGGGGGCGGCGAGCAGGGCGATCTCGCCGTCGCCCAGCTCGGCGAGCACGCGGGCCTGGCCCAGGTCCCGCGCCATGATCGCGAACGGCTTCTCCTCCCGCCGCTTGCGCGCCCGGAGCGCGGCGACGGCCTCCTCCCCGGCCGCCCGGCACGCGAGGTGGTACCCGCCGATGCCCTTGACCGCGACGACCGCGCCGTCGCGGAGCGCCCCGGCGGCGGCCCGCAGGGCCGCGTCGCGCTCCGCGACCACTCCGCCCGCCGGCTCGACCAGGGCGAGGTGGGGCCCGCAGGCCGGGCAGGCGTTCGGCTGGGCGTGGAAGCGGCGGTCGGCGGGGTCCTCGTACTCCGCGCGGCAGGCCGCGCACATCGCGAAGCCGGCCATCGTCGTGAGCAGACGGTCGTACGGGACGCCGAGGACGATCGTGAAGCGCGGCCCGCAGTCCGTGCAGTTGACGAACGGGTAGCGGTGGCGGCGGTCCGCCGGGTCGAAGAGCTCGGCGAGGCACGCGTCGCACGTGGCGACGTCCGGCGCGACCGGCGCGTCGACCGGCCCGCCGCGCTCGCTCGCGACGATGCGAAAGCCCCGCTCGCCGATCGGGGCCAGCTCCTCGACCTCCACCCGCTCCACCGCCGCGAGCGGGGGCGCCTCCACCGGCAGCCGCCGCAGCAGCGCGGCGACGGCCGCCGGCGTCCCCTCCGCCTCGACGACCACGCCGCGCTCGTCGTTGCCCGCGTGGCCCGCGAGGCCGAGGCCCGTCGCCAGCCGGTAGACGTACGGGCGGAAGCCGACGCCCTGGACGATGCCAGCGACCCGCACGCGCACCCTGCGCCTGCGCGGCCCGCTCACGTCGCCGTGCCCCCCTCGGCCTCGACCAGCTCGCGCAGCACGTGGTAGGCGCTCGCCTGCGCCTCCTGGATGCGCGGGATGTGCTGCGAGCGGGTGACCACCACGTGGTCGGCGAGGCCCTCGGCGGCGATGCGCCCGCCGTCGTAGCCGACGAGCGCGACCGTGACGAGGCCGCCGCGGCGCGCCTCGTGGAGCGCCTCGACGACGTTGGCGGAGCCGCCGCTGGTGGAGATCGCGAGCAGGACGTCGCCCGGGCGCCCGTGGGCGATGACCTGGCGCTGGAAGATCTCCTCCACGCCGACGTCGTTGGCGATCGCGGTGAGGATGGCCGGGTCCTCGGTGAGGTCGACGGCCCGCCTGGCGCGCCACGCTGCTCGCTGCGGCCGAGGCGCTGCGGGCCGCGGGGCGTGTGCTCACTCTGGGGAACGGCGGCTCGGCCACCGACGCGACCGATCTCGCCGCCGACCTGCAGGCGCTCGGGCGCCCGGCGATCGACCTCACCGACGACCCGGCGATCCTCACCGCCATCGCC
>DATFWK010000041.1:0-33036 GCA_035259345.1 Miltoncostaeaceae bacterium
GGAGCGGCAGGCGAGCACGAGGCGGGATCCCGTCGAGGAGGCGGTGCGCCAGTGGAGCGCCCGCCATCCGGACGCGTCGGCGTTCCGCGGCCTGACCGCCCTGATCCGCACCTACGGTGTCGTGGTGCGCGGGGTCGAGACCATCCTGCGCCCGCTCGGGCTCAACCTCTCCCGCTTCGAGGTGCTGCTGCTCCTTCAGTTCACCCGGGAGGGGCGGCTGCCGATGACCCGCCTCCGCGACCTGCTGATGATCCACGGCTCGAGCGTGACCTACCTGGTGGACCGCCTCGAGGAGGCCGGGCTGGTCGCGCGGCGGCCGGACCCGGGCGACGGCCGCGTCTCGCTCGTCTGCATCACGGAGGAGGGGCGCCTGGCCGCCGACCGGGCCGTTGCACGGCTCGTCGAGCACGACTTCGGGCCGCTGGCGGTCCTTCCCGAGGAGCGGCGGGAGCTCTTGGCCGATCTCCTCGGCGAGCTGCGGGGCGACGAGCCGGGCTGATCGTCAGGCGCCTGACGCCGGCGCCGACGATCGCTTGACGAGGCGGGGCGAACATGGGATGCGTGTCCCATGACGACCAACGCATCCCAGAATCACGCGCCCGAGGCCGGGGCGGCCGGGCCCCTGGAGGGCATCCGCGTCCTCGACCTCACCCACCACCTCGGCGGGCCGCTCGCGACGATGGCCCTCGCGCAGCTCGGCGCCGACGTCATCAAGGTGGAGCCGCCGGAGGGCGACGGCTGGCGGCGGGTGGACGATGTCCGCGGCGAGAGCCGGCTCTTCCACGCGGTGAACCGCGACAAGCGCGGCGTCGTGCTCGACCTGAAGTCCGACGAGGGACGCGAGGTGCTCGGCCGGCTCCTCGACTGGGCCGACGTGCTGGTCCACAGCCTCGGTCCGGGTGTCGCCGAGCGGCTCGGGTTCGGCCCGGACGAGGCCACGGCGCGCAACCCGCGGCTGGTCTACTGCTCGCTCTCGGGCTTCGGCCCCGGCGAGCGGCGGGGCACGGACGTCGCCGTCCAGTCCGAGTCCGGCCTGATCGCGGCGAACGGCGGGCGCACCGTGCCGGTGCCGGCCCACGACACGCTCGCCCCTTGGATCATGGTGAGCGGCATCCTGGCCGCGCTCCTCGAGCGGGAGCGCAGCGGCCGCGGGCAGGTGGTCGAGACCTCCCTGCTCGAGTCCGCCGCGGCCCTCTCGGCGCACCGCCTGATCCGCGACGGCTCCGGCGAGCCGCTCTTCAACCGCTTCGTCGGCGCCATGTACCGCGCCTACGACACCAGCGACGGGCGCATCGCGCTGGCCTGCTACGCGCCGAGGCTCCACGAGCGCGTGCTGGTGGTCCTCGGGCTCGACGAGCTGCTGGACGACACGCGCTTCGCCACGCTCGACGCCCGGGCGGCCCACTCCGGCGAGCTCGCGGAGATCATGGGCGCGCGGCTCGCGACCGAGACGACCGAGACGTGGCGCAGCCGGCTGGCCGCCGACGGGCTGCCCTACGGGGTGGTGGCCGAGCGGCCCTTCGCCGTGCTCGACCATCCCCAGGCCGTCGCGATGGGGCTGGTGGTGGAGGTGGAGGACCCCACGCTCGGGCCCGAGCTGGTCACCGGCCCGCCGCTGCGCCTGTCGCGGACGCCGGGGCGCACCGAGCGGCCGGCGCCGCGCCTGGGCGAGCACACCGACGAGGTCCTGGCCGAGATGGGCCTCGCGCGGAGCGCGCCATGAGCGCGGTGCGCGTCGCGGTCGTGCAGGCCACCCCGGTCGTCCTCGACGCCGAGGCCAGCGTGGAGAAGGCCTGCGGGCTGATCGTCGAGGCCGGCGCCGGCGGCGCCCGCATCGTCGCCCTGCCGGAGACGTTCGTCCCGCTGTACCCAAGCTCCGCGTGGGCCCACGGGTGCGCGCGCTTCGGCCGGGCGCCGGCCGAGCTCCACCGGCGCCTCTGGGCGAACTCGGTCGACGTGCCGGGGCCGCTCACCGACCGCCTCGGCCAGGCGGCGCGCGAGGCGGGCGCCTGGGTCGGGATCGGCGTCAACGAGCGTGACGCCCGCCGGCCGGGGACGCTCTGGAACACGCTGGTCTGGCTGGCGCCGGACGGCACGCTGGCCGGGCGTCACCGCAAGCTCATGCCGACGCTGCACGAGCGGGTCTTCTGGGGCCAGGGGCCCGGCGACGACCTCGGCGCCCACCAGGCCGACTTCGGGCGGCTGGGCGGGCTGATCTGCTGGGAGAACTTCATGCCGGACGCCCGGCGGCGGCTGCACCGGGAGGGCGTGGACTTCTACCTGGCGCCGACAGCGGACGATCGCGACGTGTGGGTTCCGGCGATGCGCGCCTTCGCCTTCGAGGCCGGCGCGTTCGTCCTGTCGCCGCTCCAGTACCTGCGCCGCGACGACTTCCCGGCCGACTTCCCGCTGGCGGACGAGCTCGAGTCCTGCGGCGAGGAGCTGATCTCCGGCGGTAGCGTCGTCGTGGACCCCTGGGGCACGGTGATCGCGGGCCCGGTCTACGGGCGCGAGGAGATCCTCTTCGCCGACTGCGAGCTCGGCGCGATCATCGCGGCCCGGCGGGTCTTCGACGTCGCCGGCCACTACGACCGGCCGGACGTGCTCGGCGGCGAGCCCGCCGCCGCGGGGCTCAGCTGAGGGCCAGGCCGATGGCCGCGACCAGGTTCAGGGTCGCGTGCACGGTGACGCTGCCCGGGTAGCCCAGCCTGCGGTAGACGAAGGCGAGGCAGATGCCGGCGATCAGGAGCTGGACGGCGCGCGGCCACACGATGTACGAGTCGGCGTGGGAGGCGGCGAACATCGCCCCGCTCGTGACGGCGGCGTACCCGAAGCGCATCCGCCGCGCCAGCCCGCGCAGGATCAGCCCGCGGAAGACCAGCTCCTCGATGAACGGCGCCAGCACGACGAACGCGATGATCGCGACCACCAGCGTCCAGCCCCCGCCGACGTCCGGCGACACGTCGTTCAGCCGGCGCTCCACCGACGGGTCCACGGCCTCGCCGATGGCGATGACGATGCCGGAGCCCACGACGAACGCGATGCCGATCGCGACGCCGATGGCGATCACGCGCCGGGGCGGCCCCTTGAACGCGAAGATCAGGCGGCGCTCGTGCAGGGGCAGGCTGCGGACGATGAGCATCGCCAGCCCGCCGAGCACGGCGTAGAAGGCGAGCTCGGCGACCGCCCCGGTCGCCTGGTCGCCGGCGCCCGCCGCCACCGCGATGCCGGCGACGACCGCGGCGGCGAGGAACGCCACGAACAGGGCCAGGACCGGGAGGAGGACGCGGCCCCTCCAGGGCGGGGCACCCGGGGCGACCGGGGCCGGGACCGTCGTCTCCACGCGCACAGAATAGGATCGGCGCCCGCCGGATGGCCTCGATAACGTTCCGCGCCGTGACGCGCGTGTTCTCCGGCATCCAGCCCACCGGGCGGAAGCACCTCGGCAACCTGCTCGGGGCGATCCGCCACTACGTGGCCGACCAGGAGGAGCTCGAGGGCGAGGCGATCTTCTGCGTCGTGGACCTCCACTCGATGACCGTGCCGTACGAGCCGGAGGCCCTGCGCGCGAACACCCGCGACACCGCGTGCCTGCTGATGGCCGCCGGGCTCGACCCGGACCGGTGCATCCTGTTCGTCCAGAGCCACCTGCCCGAGCACTCGGAGCTCAACTGGATCCTGGGCTGCGTCGCCACGATGGGCGAGCTCAACCGCATGACGCAGTTCAAGTCGAAGGCGGCCGGGAGGGAGTCGGTCTCGCTGGGCCTCTATGCCTACCCGGTGCTGCAGGCTGCAGACGTGCTCCTCTACAAGGCGACCCGGGTGCCGGTCGGCGAGGACCAGCGCCAGCACCTCGAGCTCATGCGCGACATCGCCGGGCGCTTCAACGCGCGCTTCGGCGAGACGTTCCCGCTGCCCGAGGCATCGATCCCGCGCACGGCCGCCCGGATCGCCGACCTCCAGGACCCGACCCGGAAGATGTCCACGACTGACGGCACCGAAGAGGGGACGATCTACGTCCTCGACCCGCCGGACCGCCTCGTCCGGAAGATCCGCCGCGCGGTCACGGACTCGGGCGGGGAGATCGTCGCGCGTGAGGACAAGCCCGGCGTCTCGAACCTGCTCGAGATCCTGGCGGCCGTGGAGGACCGGCCGGTCCCCGAGGTCGAGGCCGGCTTCGCGAGCCAGGGCTACGGCGCGCTCAAGGACGCGGCGGCCGAGGCCGTCGTCGAGTACCTGCGCCCCATCCGCGAGCGCTACGACGAGCTCGCCGCCGACCCGGCGGCCATCGAGGCCGGGCTCGTGCGCGGGGCCGAGCGCGCCCGGGCGATCGCGCAGCCGGTGCTCGACGAGGTGCGCGAGCGCTCCGGGCTGCTGATCGCCGGCTGAGGCCGGGGCGCCCGCCGGCGCCGCTATGCTGCGCGCCGCCGTGCCGGTGACCGACCCGCTGCGCCAGCCCGTCGACCTCGACCTCTTCCAGGGGCCGTTCGACCTGCTCCTGACGCTCGTGCTGCGGGAGGAGGTGGACCTCTTCGAGCTGCCGCTCGCGGAGCTCGTCGTGGCCGCGCTCGGCGGGGAGGGGGAGGGCCGCTGGGACCCCGCGACGACGAGCGAGCTGGTGGTGATCCTGGCCGCGCTCGCGGAGGTCAAGGCGCGGCGCATGCTCGGCGAGCCGGACGAGGACGAGCCGGACCCGGACGCCGAGGAGGCGCGCGAGCGGCTGGCCCATCGGCTGGTCGCCTACGAGCCGTTCCGTCGTGCGGCCGCCTGGCTGGCCGAGCGCGAGGCGGCCGCCGCCGGGCCGCGGTACCGCTCAGTCCCGCTCGAGACCCCTCCTGCCCCTGCGCCGCGCGACGACGCGGCGGAGCTCGTCGCGGCGATGGGGCGGCTGCTCGGCGCCCGGCCCGAGCCCTCGCTCGTCCACATGGGCGTGCGCCGCATCGCGCTCCCCGAGCTCATCGTCCGCCTGCGCGAGGCGCTCGCCCGCGCGCGGCGCGTCAGCTTCGACGAGATGGTCGCCGGGCGCGACCGCCTCGAGGAGGGGCTGCTCCTGATCGCGACGCTCGAGCTGGCCCGCCGCGGCGAGGCGCGCCTCTCCCAGGCCGAGCCCTTCGGCGACATCCTGATCGCCCGCCGGTGACCGAGCTCGCCCGCCGGCTCGAGGCGCTGCTCTTCCTCAGCCCGGACCCGCTGCCCCTCGACGCGCTCGCCGAGCTGACCGAGGCCGCGCCGGATGCCGTGACCGGCGCGCTCGCCGAGCTCGCGGGGCGCCACGGGCCGGACACCGGCCTCGAGGTCGTCGAGATCGCCGGCGGCATGGCCCTTCGCACCCGGGCCGAGATGGCGGAGGTCTGCGACCGCCTGCGCGAGCGCCCGCCCGAGGACCGGCTGTCACCGGCCGCGATGGAGACGCTGGCCGTCGTCGCCTATCTGGAGCCGGTCAGCCGGCCGGAGATCGGGCGCCTCCGCGGGGTCTCCGTGGACGCGACCGTGGCGTCGCTGGTGGACCGGGGCCTCCTCGAGGAGGCCGGCCGGGCCGAGCGCGGCGGGGCCCTCCTCTATCGAACGACCCGGGCGTTCCAGGCGCGCTTCGGCCTGCGCGGGGCGGGCGACCTGCCGCCCCTCGAGCGCTTCGAGCTGACCGGCCCGGAGGCCGAGGCCGTGCGGCGCCGCCTATCCGAGGCCGGCCACCTGCCGGCATCCGAGGGGCCACGGCCCGTCGAGGGCGCGCCGGCCCCCGTCCCGGACGGATGAGGATCCAGCGTGCGCTGGCACGGGCCGGGGTGACGAGCCGCCGCGACGCCGAGCGGCTGGTCGCCGAGGGCCGTGTGCGCGTGAACGGGGCCGTGGCCGTCATCGGCCAGGACGTCGGCCCGGAGGACGCGCTCGAGGTCGACGGCCGCCTTGTCGCCGAGGAGGAGCCAAGGACCTATCTCCTCTACAAGCCGCTCGGCGCCGTCTCGACGGTCCGCGACCCGCAGGGCCGGCCGACCGTGCTCGAGGGGATGCCGGAGGACGTGCGCCTCTACCCGGTCGGGCGCCTCGACAAGGACACGACCGGGGCGCTGCTGGTCACCAACGACGGGGAGCTCGCGAGCCGGCTCATGCACCCCCGCTCCAAGGTGCCGAAGGTCTACGAGGCGCTCGTGGACGGCCGGGTGTCGGCGGCGACCATCCGCCGGCTCAGGAACGGCGTGGAGCTTGAGGACGGCCCGACGCTGCCGGCGACGGTCGAGCGGATGGAGCGCGTCCACCCGGGCGGCACGTGGCTGCGACTCGAGCTGACCGAGGGCCGTAACCGCCAGGTGCGGCGCATGGCGGCGGCCGTCGGCCACCCGGTGCTGCGGCTGCACCGCTCGCGCTACGCCGGCGTCGGGCTCGCCCGCATGCGCCCCGGCGCCTGGCGCCCGCTCTCGCAGGCGGAGCTCGAGCGGCTCGCCGCCCTCGTGGGGCTCGAGCGCTGAGCGCCACCGTCCTCAGGGCCGTCCGGGGCGCGACCACCGTCCCGGAGGACACGAGCGCTGCGATCCGCGATGCGACGGCGGAGCTCCTGCAAGAGGTCCTGGAGCGCAACGAGCTCGCGCCGGCCGACCTCGTGTCGATCATCTTCACCGCCACCCACGACCTCGTCGCGGACTTCCCCGCGGTGGCGGCCCGGGAGATCGGCCTGGGCCAGGTGCCGCTCCTCTGCGCCCGGGAGATCCCGGTGACCGGCTCGATGCCGCGGTGCATCCGCGTGATGGTCCACTGCTACGCGCCGGAGGACCGGCCCATCCGCCACGTCTACCTGCACGAGGCCCGCCGGCTCAGGATGGACCTGCCGGAGTAGCGGCCGGGCGGCCGAGCTCGCGCTCGACCTCGTCGAGCCACTCGCGGTGCGCCTGCACGATCGACCGCCCCAGGCGGTGGACGAGTCGCAGCTCGCGGGCGCGGTGGGGCAGCGACGGGATGGTCGCCTCGCCGGCGTCGAGCCGGGCGTCGGCCTCGTCGAGCTCCGCGCGCAGGCCCTCGAGCCCGCGGAGCACCGGCTCGGGGCCGACCAGGTCGGCGCCGAGCACCCGCACCACGGCCTCGTTCTGCATCCGCGGCAGCGGGCACGGCGTGCCGGCCCACTCACGCAGCGCCTCGAGCCCGGCCTCGGTCAGCGTGTAGTGGGTGCGCTCGGTGGTGCGGCCGGGCCCGCGCTCGGCGGCGAGGTAGCCGAGCGCCGCCAGCCGCTTGAGCTCGGCGTAGTAGCCGCTCTCGGCCGCGGCCCAGTAGACCCGGCCCTGGCGCATCATCCGCACCAGGTCGTGCGGACCGGCGCCGCCGCGCCCGACGAGGACGAGCACCGTGTACGAGAACGGGGTGAGGCGTCGGTCGGCCACTTGACAAGACTCCAATCTGGACTCTATGGTGACTCCAGTTTAGAGTCTAACCGAGGAGGCCGCAATGAGCACCGACATCGCCTCGCCCGCCCGCACCGGCGAGCCGCGCTGGTTCATCCACAGCCTCGCCCGCGTGGTGGTCGACGGCGCGGCGACCGAGGGCCGCTCGGCGCTGGTCGAGAACACGGGCCCCCGTGGCGACATGCCGCCGCTCCACGTCCATCACCGGGACGACGAGACCTTCGTCGTGGTGGAGGGGACGCTGCGGGCCTGGGTCGGCGACCGCGAGGTCCTGGTCGGGCCCGGGGAGGCCGCGTTCCTGCCCAGGGGCGTGCCCCACACCTACCGGGTGGAGTCGGCCGAGGCGCGCTGGCTCGTCTTCTCGGCGCCGGCCGGCTTCGAGCGCTTCGTGATCGAGGCCTCGGTCCCCGCCTCGGGCCCCGGGCTCCCGCCGGCGGACATCGAGGTCGACCCCGGCCGCCTCGCCGAGATCGCCGCGGGCTACGGCATCGAGATCCTCGGCCCCCCCGGCATGCTGCCCTGATCCGGGCCGGTACGGCCCGGGCCGCTCAGGCGCCCGGGCCGGCGCCGTCCCGCAGGTGGCGCGCGAGCCACTCGAGCACGATCTCGAAGCGCTCGTGGCGATGGCGCGGCGCGCCGGTGCGGGTGAGCTCGTGGCTCTCGCCCGGGAACCGGACCAGCTCCACCTCGGTGCCGACCAGGCGCAGCAGCGCGAAGAGCTGCTCGGCCTGCTCGGGCGGGCAGCGCCAGTCCTCCTCCGAGTGGACGATGAGCGTCGGCGTGCGGATGCGCGCGGCGTGGGTGATCGGCGACTGCCGCCGCAGGCGGTCGTCGTGGTCCAGCGTCGTGCCGCCGAGCAGGAACGGCCCGAACCACAGGCCGATGTCGCTCGTGCCCTGGATGGTCTCGAAGTTGAGCGCCGCCCGCTCGACGATCGAGCAGGCGAAGCGGTCCGAGTGCGAGGTGGCCCAGGCGGCCATGAACCCGCCGTACGACCCGCCCATGATGCCGACCCGCGCCGGGTCCACCTCCGGCAGGCCGGCGGCCGTGTCGGCCACCGCCTGGACGTCGGCCCAGTCGAGGTTGCCGAGGTCGCCCACGATCGCCCGCGCCCAGGCCTCGCCGTAGCCGTCGGACCCGCGCGGGTTCGAGGCGACCACGACGTGCCCGGCCGCGGCGTACATCTGGAACTCGTCGAAGAAGCCCCATCCGTACTGCGCCTGGGGGCCACCGTGCACGTTCAGCACCGCGGCGCCGCTCGGCGTCGCCGACGGCGGGGGCCGGTAGATCCAGGTGTGGACCTTGGTCCCGTCGGCCGACGTGACCCAGGTCTCCTCCGGCTCGACGAGGTCCACCTCCGCGAGCAGCTCGTCCGCGAGGTCCGACAGGCGCTCCTCCTCGCCGTCGCGCACCAGGTGCAGCTCGGCGGGCCGGCCGGGCGAGCTCGCCACGAACGCCAGCGCGTCGCCGGCCGGGAGCGCATCGAACGCGCCGACCTGCCGGTCGCCCCCGGCGACGGTCACCCGCCGCCCGTCCTCGCCGACGCGGTCGACCTCGACCCGGCCCTGCCGGTGCGCGTGGAGGAGCACGCCGCCGGGAACAAAGCGGGGGCGCGGCTCCGGGCCGCCGTAGACGAAGCCTGCGACGTCGTCCGGCGACAGGGGCACGCACTCGCCGCCGGCCGCGTCCACCACGTGGGGACGCTGCAGGCGCACCTCAAGCCGCGGCGCGAAGCCGGTGACCAGCAGGCGCGACCCGTCCGGCCACCACGCCGGGAAGTCCCAGTTGCCGTCGGTGCCCGTGAGCCGCCGCGGCTCGCCGCCGACCAGGTCGACGGCGTAGACGTCGGTGCCGCCGTCGGTCTCCCCCGTGGCGTGCCGCTGGGAGACGAAGGCGACGACGGGCTCCGTGGGATGCGGCGCGGCGCCCCAGTCGTCGTAGTGGCCGTCCGTGAGCGGCCGGGCCGCCGGGATGCCCGGCTCGACGAGCTGGACGAGGTAGAGGTGGCGCGGGCGGTCGTGGATCCAGCCGCGGTCGTTGAAGCGGTACGGCATCCGCTGGATGCGCCGCGGGCGCCGGCGGAGCTCCTCGTCGTCCACCCCGTCCTGGTCCGCGGGGCGTGTCGGCGCGACCACCACGATGCTCGCGTCGGCGGCCCAGCGGACCTCGCTGACGCCGTCCGGCCGGTCGGTCACCACGCGGGGCGCCCCGCCCTCGAGGGGCAGCACGGCGGCCTGCGCCGGGCCACGGCCGGGGCCGGTCAGGTAGGCGATGCTCAGCCCGTCGGGCGAGAGCTCCGGGCGGCGGTCGCGCGGGCCGAACGTGAGCTGGCGGTTGCCCTCGCCGTCGAAGATCCAGAGGCTCGAGCGGTACTCGTCCGCCTCGCGCTCCATGCCGACCACGGTGTAGACGACCCGCTCGCCGTCGGGCAGGAGCACCACGTCGCTCACCCAACGCAGCCGGAAGAGGTCGTCGGGGGCGAGGGGCCGGGCCACGCCGCGACATTACAATGCGACGCCCGTGGGACTCCGCACCTCACCACGCGTCGCTGCAATGCCCACCTACGAGCCCGGCCTGACGATGGCCGAGGTGATGGCGCGCCACGGCCTCGACCGCGTCGTCAAGCTCGCGTCGAACGAGAGCCCGTTCCCGCCGCTGCCGGAGGTCGAGGCGCTGGTCGCCGCCGGGATCGACGGGCTGAACCGCTACCCGGACGCGTTCGCCCGGCGCCTGCGCGAGGCGATCGCCGAGCGCCACGGCGTCGACCTCGGCCAGGTCGCCGTCGGCAACGGCTCGTGCGAGCTGATCCTGCTCGCGGCCCAGGCGTTCCTCGACCCCGGCACGACGGTGGTCCACGCCGACCCCTCGTTCGCGATGTACCCCCACCTGGCCGCCGTGGCCGGCGCGGAGGCGGTGGCCGTCCCGCTTGCCCCGGACGGCGGCCACGACCTCGCGGCGATGGCCGCCGCCGTGGACGAGCGAACCCGCCTGGTGGTCGTCTGCAACCCGAACAACCCGACCGGCGTCGGGCGGCCGGCCGACGCGATCGAGGCGCTCCTCGACACGATCCCGGACGACCTCGCGGTCCTGGTCGACGAGGCCTATCACGACTTCTTCGACGTCCCGGACGCCGGGCGCGTGCTCTCGATGGCGCGCGTGCGCCCCAACCTGCTCGTGACCCGCACGTTCAGCAAGGCCTTCGGCCTCTGCGGCCTGCGCGTCGGCTACGGGATCGGCAGCCCGGAGTGGGTCGCCGCGCTCGACAGCGTCCGCCAGCCGTTCAACAGCAACGCGCTCGCCCAGGCCGCGGCGCTCGAGAGCCTGCGCCACCGCGCGCCGATCGCGGAGCGGGTCGCGCTCACCGTCGCCGAGCGGGGACGCGTCGAGGCCGGGCTCGCGCGGATGGGGGTCGCCTTCACGCCCAGCCGCGCGAACTTCCTGCTGGTCGACGCCGGCCCGTCCGCCCACGAGGAGCTGCTCCGCCGCGGCGTCATCACCCGCGACGGCGCGGCGCTCGGCGTGCCCGGGCGGATCCGCGTGACGATCGGCCTGCCAGAGGAGAACGCTGCGTTCCTCGCCGCCCTGGCGGAGATCCGCGCCCCGAGCCTCGCCAACCGCGCGTGACCGGCACGGTCGCCATCGTCGGCGTCGGGCTGATCGGCGGCTCGCTCGGCATGGCCCTGCGCGAGCGCGCCGGGGTGGGGGAGGTACGGGGCATCGACCCGGACCCGGCCGCGCTCGAGGCCGCCGTCGCGGCGGGGGCGATCACGCGGGCCTCGGGGTCCGTCGAGGAGGCGGCGCAGGGCGCCGAGGCCGTCTTCCTGGCCGCGCCGGTGCGCCGGCTCGCCGAGCTCGCCGGCGTCGTCCTGGCTGCGAGCGGCCCGGACTGCGTGGTGAGCGACGTCGGCTCGGCCAAGTCCGGCGTGGTCGCCGCGCTCGCTCCGGCGCAGCGCGAGAGGTTCATCGGCGGCCATCCCATCTGCGGGTCCGAGGGCGCCGGGGTCGCCCACGCGCGGGCCGACCTCTTCGACGGGGCCACCTACTTCCTCACGCCCACCGCGGAGACGCGGCCGGCGCTCTACGAGCGCCTCCACGGGCTGGTGAGTGCGATCGGCGCGCGGCCGTCGGCGATCGACGCGGACGCCCACGACGACCTGATGGCGATGGTCTCCCACCTGCCGCACGTGCTGGCGGCGACGCTGATCCACCAGGCCGCCGACACCGCGCCCCGGGGCCGCGAGGCGCTGCGCTCGGCGGGCCCCTCGTTCGCCGACCTCACCCGCGTCGCGGGAGCCAACCCGCCGCTCTGGGCGGACATCCTGCTCGCCAACGCGGCCTCGGTAGTCGACGCGATCCGCGACCAGGCCGGCCGGCTCGAGGGCTTCGCCGAGGCCCTCTCCGCCGGCGACCGGCGCTGGCTCCAGGCCTACATCGAGGAGGCCGCAACCGGGCGCGCGCGCCTGCGCGCGGCCGGCGCCGAGGCCGTGTCGGAGCCCTGGCGGATCGTGGTGTCCGTGCCGAACCGCCCGGGGGTCATCTCGGAGATCGCGACCGCCCTCGGGCACGCGCACGTCAACATCGAGGACCTCTCGCTCCAGAGCGGCGCGGGGGAGGAGGCCGGCGTGCTCGCGCTGACCGTCGCCGGTGCGGCCGCGGCCCGGGAGGCGCTCGGCCTGATCGAGGCCGGCGGGTTCGTCGCCCGCGTCGAGGCCGTGGATTGACGCCCGCGTACTCTTAACGCATGTCGACCGAGATGTGGTCACCCGCCGCCTGGCGGGCGCACGAGGCCCGCCAGCCGCCCGGCTGGCCGGACGACGAGCGCGCCGCGCGCGTGGTCGACGAGCTCAAGCGCTGGCCGCCGCTCGTCTTCGCCGGCGAGGCGCGCGAGCTCTCGGCGGAGCTGGCCAAGGTGTGCGAGGGGCGCGCGTTCGTGCTCCAGGCCGGCGACTGCGCGGAGTCGTTCCATGACCACTCCGCGCCCAACATCCGGGAGAAGCTCAAGGTCATCCTCCAGATGTCCGCGGTGCTGACGTACGCGGTCGGGATGCCCGTCGTGAAGATGGCCCGGATGGCCGGCCAGTTCGTGAAGCCGCGCTCCTCGTTGGTCGAGCACGTCGACGGCGTCGACCTGCCGGCGTTCCGCGGCCACCTGGTGAACGGCGAGGCGCCCACGGCCGAGGCCCGCCGCCCGGACCCGGAGCGGATGCTCACGGGCTACCACCAGGCCACGGCGACGCTGAACATCCTGCGGGCGTTCACGAAGGGGGGCTTCGCCGACCTGCGCCGCATCAACGCGTGGACCCAGGAGTTCCTCGCATCCTCGCCGGAGGGGCGGCGCTACGAGCGCATCGCGCGCGAGATCGAGCGGGCGCTGGCCTTCATGGCCGCCTGCGGGGTTGACATGAGCACGCCGTCGCTGCATCAGGTCGACGTCTGGACCTGCCACGAGGCGCTCCTGCTGGACTACGAGGAGGCCCTCACCCGCCGCGACTCCGTGACCGGGGACTGGTACGACTGCTCGGCCCACATGCTGTGGATCGGGGAGCGCACGCGGCAGCTCGAC
This sequence comes from Miltoncostaeaceae bacterium, assembly GCA_035259345.1. Classification (GTDB taxonomy): domain Bacteria; phylum Actinomycetota; class Thermoleophilia; order Miltoncostaeales; family Miltoncostaeaceae; genus DATFWK01. The sequence continues at coordinate 12,952 of DATFWK010000041.1, forward strand.
GGCGCGCACGTCGCGTTCCTGGCCGGTGTGCACAACCCGATCGGCTGCAAGCTCGGCCCGTCGGCGACGCCGGACGAGGCGCTCGACCTGGCGGAGCGCCTGAACCCCGAGCGCGTGCCCGGGCGGCTCACGATGGTCACCAGGATGGGCACCGGGCAGGTCGAGCGGGCCCTGCCGCCGATCCTCGCCGCGATGCGCGACGCCGGCCACCCGGTCGTCTGGGTGTGCGATGCGATGCACGGCAACACGTTCCTCACCGCCGAGGGCCGCAAGACCCGGCGCATCGCGGACATCCTGGGCGAGATCGAGGGCTTCTTCGCCGCGCACCGCAGCGAGGGCACCTGGGCCGGCGGGGTCCACCTCGAGATCACGGGCGACGATGTCACGGAGTGCCTCGGCGGCGCCGAGGGCCTCACCGAGCAGGACCTCGACGACGCCTACACGACGCTCTGCGACCCGCGGCTGAACGCGCGCCAGTCCCTCGACGTGGCGTTCCACCTCGCGGAGCTGATCCGCTCCTCGCCCCAGCGGGAGCCGGAGCCGAAATGAGCCGAGGGCCCCCTCGCGGGAGCCCTCGGACTCTGCCAAACGGATTTCCGACCTCGCCGTTGCGGCCCGAAAGCCGCCTCGCCGTGACCGGTTTGGATGTCGTCTTCTCCTTGCGGAGTCTCCGTCAACCATTCCGTCCGACGGGGGGCAGTCTTCCGGACGGGCGGAGCGGTCGGCAAGGGGCCTCCGAGCGCCGTTTTCCGCATCGTGCGAGAAGTAACGTACGGGGCTCATCTCGCTCGATGCGGCAATCGTCCCCGCGGCGCCCGCGGGTGTGCCCCGCCCTGAAATGGGAAGGGCCCGGGCGCCCCTGACGGAGGGCCCGGGCCCCGGTGGCAGCATTGGTCTTGCTACGGGCGCCGGCGTTGCCGCCCGTGCTGCCGCTGCGCGTCGAACGGCGCGCCCCTAGCTACTGCCACCTCCACTGGGTTCGCTCAATCGGACCACCTCCTTTCCGTGGTGACGCAAACGATAGAGCGATGCGCCGGACGTCGCCACCGCCCCCCGGGTCACCCCGCCTCGGCCTCGTCCAGGAAGTCCGCGACGGCCGCCGAGAGGGCTGCCCCGCGCCAGGCCAGCGGCGCCTCGCCGGGCTTCTCGACCACGAACCCGGCGCCGGGGATCAGCTCGCGGTAGCGCTCGGCCACCGCGAGCGGGTGCTCGCTGTCGACGTCGTCACGGCTGCCGACGACCAGCGTGGGCGCGGCAACGCCCTCGAGCGCGGCCATCCCGTCGAAGGCGGTGGAGCGCGGCACGGCGCGAAGCGCGTCGGCGACGGCCGCCGGATGGCGGTGACGCGCCAGGCGCTGCAGGATCACCGAGCGGATCGTCGGCACCCACCGCTCGGGCGCGCGCGGGGTGCCGTACGCGGCGAGGAAGCCCTCCGGACCGCCGTGCAGGAGCCCGTCGGCCAGGGCGTCCCAGCGGTCGAGGTCCTCGCTCGGGCGTCCGAGGTGCGCGGGCGTCACCAGCACGAGCGCGCCGACACGCTCCGGGTGCTCGAGGGCGACGCGGACCGCCGTCGCCGCGCCCATCGACTGGCCGACGAGCGCGGCCCGGTCGATGCCGGCCGCGTCGAGCACGGCGATCGCGTCGTCCGCCATGTCCGCGTAGCGATAGGCGGCCGGGTCCGGCGCGGGGTCGGACTCGCCGTGCCCGCGGGCGTCGAAGCCGACGACCCGGCGGTCCGAGCGCTCGAGGGCGGTCGACCCGTGCAGCACGTAGCGGCGGGTCGCGCTCAGCCCGTGCAGCAGCAGCACCGGCGAGCCGTCGCCGGCGGACTCGCCGTCGAGCACCAGGCCCGGCCGGTCGATGGAGAGCCGCTCCACGGCGGGCATCGAAGCAGCCTGCGCGCGCGGTCGCCAGGCCCGGCCCCTCGTGCATCATGGGCCCATGGCGGACGACCGAGCCCTGGCCGAGCGCCTGCTGGGCCACCCGGTCGACGCTGTCGTCGATCTCGGGCCGGTCGTCGCGGCCGCGTCGGTCGCCGGCGACCCCCCGCAATCCAGGGTCGCGTTCATCGATCCCGCGCGGGCCGAGGTCCTCGCACGGGTCGCGTGCCCGCCGGCGGTCCCGAGCCCCGGCCGCCCGGTGGTCGCCACTGCCGTCACGCTCGACGAGCCCCTGGCCGTGGAGCGGGTGCTCGTCGCGCGGGCGGCGCCAGGCATCGCCGGGGTGCGGCCCGTGGTCGCCACTGACGAGCCCGTCCCGGACGTGCCGGTGGGCGCCGGCGGGCTCGCCCCGGTCCGCGTGCCCGTGCTCCAGGCCATCGACGGCGTCGAAGCCCTGGACGCCAAGGGGCGGCGCGTCGGGCGGCTCGCCGCGCCGGGCATCGGACTGCTCGCGGTGACAGCCGGCCAGGTGAGCGGCCGGCCCGGCATCGGCCACGGCATGGCCGCCGGCTTCGGCCCCGGGGTTTGGGTCGGCGACGAGGAGGTCGCGCTCGTCGCCGGACAGGAGCCGCTGCTGCCGGCCTGGCTCCCGGAGGGGCTCGAGCGCGGGCGCTTCCGCCTCGAGCCGGACCCGGCCTACCCGGACGGCCCGCCGGCCGTCGCGGTCGCGTGGGGGCAGGAGCCGGAGCGTGTGCTCCTGCGGCAGGCGCCGGCGCCGCTCGCGGCCCCCGACACCGGGGCCGGGGCCGGCCGCGTCGTGGACGTCGCCGGCGTCCCGGGCGTCCTCCGGGGACGGCGAATGGCGACGCTCGTCTGGGAGCGGGACGGGCGCGCCTTCGGCCTGCAGGTGCGCGGGGTGCCGGACCCGCCGGCGGCCGCGCTCAGGATCGCGGCGTCCCTGTAGCCTCCGCAGCCGCAATGGGGGTCGTTCGGGTGCAGCCGGTGTCCGCTCTCGCCGGGCGGGTCCGGGTCCCGCCGGACAAGTCGATCACCCACCGGGCGCTCCTCCTCGCGGCGATCTCGGACCGCGCCGTGCGGGTGACGCGGCCGCTCGACTCGGGCGACACCGCGGCGACCGCGCACGCCGTGGCCGCCTGCCGGGCGACGGTCGAGGGCACGCTCGGCGAGGAGGTGCTCGTGACCGGGCGCGGTCTGCGCGGCCTGCGCCCGCGCCCGCTGATCGACTGCGCGAACGCCGGCACGCTGATGCGCCTGCTCGCGGGCATCCTGGTCGGGCAGCCGTGCGAGCGGGTCGTGCTGGACGGCGACGAGTCGCTGCGGGCGCGGCCGATGACGCGCGTCACCAGGCCGCTCGGGGCGATGGGCGCCGAGCTCTTCACGGCGCCCGGCGGCACGCCGCCCCTCGTGGTGAGCGGCGGCCGGCCGCTTCGGGGCATGACCCACGAGCTGCCGGTGGCGAGCGCCCAGGTGAAGAGCGCGCTCCTGCTCGCCGGGCTGGTCGCCGAGGGCGACACGTGGGTGCGCGAGCCGGCCCGCTCGCGCGACCACACCGAGCGCATGCTGGCGGCCTCCGGGGCCGAGGTCCTGCAGGAGGACGGTCTCGTCGGCGTGCGCGGCCCGGCCGAGGGCATCGCGCTGCCGGACCTCGAGGTGCCGGGCGACTTCTCCTCCGCGGCCTTCCTGCTGGTGGCGGGCACGCTCCTTGCGGACCCGGAGCTGCGGTTGGAGGGCGTCAACCTGAACCCCACCCGGACCGGGCTGCTCGCCGTGCTCCAGCGCATGGGCGCCGACGTCAGCGTGGAGCCGGGCGAGGCGACGGCAGGCGAGGCGTGCGGCGACGTCGTGGTGCGCCGGTCGGGGACGCTCCACGCCACCGAGGTCGCCCCCGAGGAGGTCCCGGCGCTGATCGACGAGCTGCCGCTGGTCGGCCTGCTCGGCGCGCGCGCGGCCGGGACCACGGTGGTGCGCGGCGCGGCGGAGCTCCGGGTCAAGGAGAGCGACCGCATCGCCGGTGTGGTCGCGGCGCTCCGCGCCATGGGGGTCCGGGCGGAGGAGCGCGACGACGGGTTCGCGGTGACCGGCGCGCCGCGGCTCGCCGGCGGGCGCTTCGACGCGCTCGGCGACCACCGTCTGGCGATGCTCGGCGCGGTCGCCGGCCTCGCGAGCGCCGAGGGCGTGGCGATCGAGGGCTTCGAGGCCGCGGCGGTCTCGTACCCCGGCTTCTGGCGCGACCTCGGCGCGGTGGGCGCCGGCGCGTGATCGTCGCGATCGACGGGCCGGCCGGGGCCGGCAAGAGCACGGTCGCGCGCCTGCTCGCGCGCAGGCTCGGCATCGGCCACCTGAACACCGGGGCGATGTACCGGGCGCTCACGCTGCTGGCGCGGGAGCGCGGCATCCCGCCGAGCGACGGCGCGGCGCTCGGGCAGCTCGCCGCGGAGAGCGAGGTCGGCCTCGTCGCGACCGACGGCGAGGAGCGCGTGCGGATCGACGGACGGGACGTCACCGCTGGAATCGGGACGGCGGCCGTCACAGGCGAGGTCTCGCAGGTCTCTGCGCACCCGGCCGTCCGGGCCGCCGTGGTCGGCGCCCAGCGGCGCATGCTGGCCGAGGGCGACTGGGTCGCCGACGGGCGGGACGTCGGCAGCGTCGTCTGCCCGGGCGCCGACGTGAAGGTCTTCCTGACCGCCCGGCCGGAGGAGCGCGCCCGCCGCCGCCAGGCGGAGCTCAGCGCACGCGGCGACGAGCGCTCGCTCGGCGAGGTGCGCGCGGACATCGACCGGCGCGACCACCTGGACTCGACGCGCGCGACCTCACCCCTGATCGTCGCGCCCGGCGCGCACGTCGTGGACACGAGCGACCGAACGGCCGAGGAGGTTGTGGACGAGGTGGCCCGCCTGGTGGCCGCCGTGCGGGGCGCGGCGTGAGCGAAGCCGGGATCAACGGACCGCTCTGGCAGGTCTCGCGGGCGCTCGCGGTCCCGGCCTTCTACGGCGCCATGCGCCTGCGGCGCGAGGGGAACGAGCACGTGCCGAGCGCCGGCGCGACGCTGATCGTCTCGAACCACGTCTCGCAGAAGGACCCGCCGCTCGTCGGCGCCGCGGCGCTGCCCCGCCGGGTGCACTTCATGGCCAAGAGCGAGCTCTTCGAGCTGAAGCCGCTCGGCTGGTACATCAGCCGGCTCGGGGCGTTCCCAGTCGTCCGCGGGGGCGCCGACCGCGAGGCCATCCGCGCGGCGCGCGACGTGCTCGGGCGCGGCGACGCGCTGATCATGTTCCCCGAAGGCACCCGGACGACGAGCGGCCTCCTGCGCCCGCCGTTCCCCGGGGCCGGGTCGCTGGCCCTCGAGCCCGGCGTCACCGTCGTGCCCTGCGCGATCTGGGGCAGCCAGCGCCCGCTCGGGCCGGTGCGGGTCGTGTTCGGCCCGTCGCTCGACCTCACCGACCTGGCGGCCGGGGCGCGGTCCGAGCGCTCGCGGGAGGCGGCGCGGCGGATGATGACGGCGATCGCCGGGCTGGTCCCGGCGGCCGGCGGGCCGGCGCAGCGCCCGCCCGAGGGCGAGCCCTCGATCGCCCGGGCCTGACCCCGCGCCGCGCCCGCGCGCGGCGACCACACGGGGGAGGTGGTTGACTGGGGCGATGGAGCGTTCGCGCAAGACCGCCGCCGAGCGCCGTGCGCAGGCGCGCGCGCGCCGGGCGCCGGCGCCCACCCGCATCGCCGACGGCCAGCCGCTCGTCGCGATCGTGGGCTTCCCGAACGTCGGCAAGTCGACGCTCTTCAACCGCCTCATCGGCCGCGGCGACGCCGTCGTGGACGCGAGCCCCGGGGTCACGCGCGACCGGCGGCAGGCCGGCGCGGACTGGCGCGGGAAGGCCTTCCAGCTGGTGGACACCGGAGGCATCGACGACGCGGACCCGACCCCGGTGGGCCGCCAGGTCGCGGCACAGGCCGCGCGGGCGATCGAGGAGGCGGACCTGATCCTGTTCGTCGTGGACGGCCAGGCCGGGGCCACGGCGGGCGACCTCGACGTCGCGGAGCGTCTCCGGCGGGCGGGGCGCCCGGTCATGGTCGTGGCGAACAAGGTGGACGACGCCCGCATGGAGGCCGACGCCCAGTCGCTCTGGGGCCTCGGCCTCGGCGACGTGGTGACGGTCTCCGCGCAGCACGGCAGGGGCGCCGGGGAGCTCCTCGACGCCGTGCTCGAGCGGCTGCCCGACGCGCCGCCGGTCGACCTCGACGCGACGAGCCCACCGGCGCTCTGCATCCTGGGCCGGCCGAACGTCGGCAAGAGCAGCCTGCTGAACGCGATCGTGGGCGACGAGCGGGTGGTGGTCCACGAGCGGCCCGGCACGACGCGCGACCCGGTGGACCTGCTGATCGAGGTGGACGGGCGCGAGATCGTGCTGATCGACACCGCAGGCCTGCGCCGCCGCGGGAAGACCGCCGAGGCCGTGGAGCGCGACAGCCAGCGGCGCGCGATCGCCGCGGCCCGCCGGGCCGACGTGGCCATCGTCGTCTGCGACGCCACGGAGGGGCTCACCGACTCCGACCTGGCGGCCGCCGACCAGGCGGCGCGCGCCGAGTGCGCCACGCTGCTCGTCATGAACAAGTGGGACCTGGCCCAGCCGGACCTCGACCACGTCCGCGGGCTCGCGCGGGCGAAGATCCGCCAGCGCCCGCCGATCGAGGTCAGCTCGGCCGTGACCGGCGAGGGCGTGGCGCGGATCCTGCCCGCCGCCCTGCGGCTCTACGAGCGCTCCCAGGCCCGCATCCCGACCAACGCCCTGAACACCGAGCTCCGGAAGCTGGCGGACGAGCGGCCGGGCCCGCGGCGGGGCGCCCGCCGCCTGTCGCTGCGGTACCTGGTCCAGACGGACGTGGGCCCGCCGGCGTTCCGTCTCGAGGTCAACGACCGCGGCCTCATGACGCGCGACTACGGCTTCTGGCTCGAGAACAGCCTCCGCCGGCACTTCGACCTGGACGGGGTGCCGATGATCATCGAGGTGCGCGGGCGCTCCGGCTGACCCGCGGAATCGCCCTCCAAGGGCCGTCCCGGGCCTGAACCAAACCTTTACCCGGCCCCGGATTGGGCCGATGAACCCGTTGCTATCGTCGATTTCATCGAACGGGACGGGGAGGAGCGGACGATGAAGCTCATGCATGCGCCGGCCCGGAATCGCTGGCTGCGGAACGGACTCGTTGCGCTCGCGATCGCGATCCCGGTGGCGGTGGGCGCAGGCTGCGGTGCGGGCACCGGCACGTCCAGCGGGGCGGGCCCGGCCGACACGGCGTCCTTCATGCCCGCCGGCACGCCGGTCTACGTCGAGGCCTCGACCGACTTCTCGAGCCAGCAGTGGACGCAGGCCCTCGCGCTCGCACAGCGCTTCCCCGGCTACGCCGACGTCGCGCGCTCCTTCAATCGCGAGCTCGCGTCCGGCGGCGTCTCGTTCACGCGGGACGTCGCGCCGCTGCTCGGCTCCCACGCCGCCATCGGCGTCAGCGGCCTCGGCAAGGCCCGCGGCGACGGCGGTCAGCCCGACGTCACCGCGGCGGTGGAGATCGCCTCGGGCAAGGAGAACGACGTCATCGCCTTCGCCCAGCGCGGGAACAAGGGCCTGACCAAGGCCGGCACGCACGGCGGCGTCGACTACTACTCCGGCCACGGCGCCTTCCTCGCGGTGGACGACGGCGCGGCCGTCATCACGAACTCGCGCGACGCCCTCTTCAACTCGATCGACGCCCACGCTGCCGGCGGCGACCGCACGCTGGCGAGCTCGGCGAAGCTCAAGGACGCCTTCTCCAAGCTGCCGGACCAGGTGCTCGCCCAGGCCTTCGTGGACGTCGGCGCCGTGGTCTCGGACGTCTCGCAGAACAACGCGGACGCCAAGAAGAAGCTCGACCAGGCCGGCATCGGCGAGATCGGCAGCGACGCCAGCGTCGCGCTCTCCGTCGCAGCCGAGCAGGACGGCGTGCGCGTCAAGGGCGTCGTCGACGGTGTCAAGGACCTCGCCACCGCGGACGAGTTCACGCCCACGCTGCTCAAGTCGGTCCCCGCCGACGCGATCGCCTACGTCGGCATCCACGACCTGGCCGGCAAGGTCGGCAAGCTTGTCGACGTGCTCGAGAAGAGCAACCCGGACCTGAAGAAGCAGATCGACCAGGCAACCGGCCAGCTCCTGCCGATGCTCGGCGTGCCGCTCTCGGATATCAGCGCGCTCTTCTCCATGGAGCAGGCCGTCGTCGTGACCGCCGGCTCGCCGGTGCCGAGCGTGACCCTGGCCCTCCAGGTGGCGGACGGCACGAAGGCGAAGTCCACGCTCGACAAGCTGCGCGAGCGCGGCACGGCGCTCGCCAACCTGGCCGGCAAGGGCATCCCGGCCTTCCACCAGGTCCCGCTCGCAAACGGCGTCACCGGCTTCGAGTCGAACCTCTCGAAGGAGGCCGGCATCGTCTACGGCGTCGACGGCAACCTGGCGCTGATCGGCACCAGCGCCGCGGGCATCCGCGAGGTCCAGCGGGCGACGCCGTCGCTCGACACGAGCCCCGACTTCCAGGCCGCGACGCGGCAGATGCCCTCCAAGGTCACCGCCGTCGTCTGGCTCAACATCGACCGGCTCGTCGCGGCGCTGCGCGAGAACGGCAAGCTGGCGAGCACGGACCCGAAGGTCCTGGCCAACGTGGCGCCGCTGAAGAGCATCGCGGCGTGGGGCACCGGCGGCGCCGACCCCGGCTTCGAGCTCTTCGCGACCATCCAGTAGCCCTGCAGAGGGCCGCCTTCGGGCGGCCCTCGCTGCCGGAGTAGCCCTGGGGTGGTTGGTATGCTGGCCGCCGTCATCGAGGAGGCGAGGCCGCCGCATGCGTGAATTCCTGTTCACCTCGGAGTCGGTCACCGAGGGGCATCCCGACAAGATCGCCGACCAGATCTCGGACGGCGTGCTCGACGCGGTGCTGCGCGACGACCCCGCGGGACGGGTGGCATGCGAGACCATGGTCACCACCGGCCAGGTGGTGGTGGCCGGTGAGATCACGACGACCGCGTCGGTCGACATCCCGCGCGTCGTGCGGGAGACGGTCCGCGCCATCGGCTACACCCGCGCGAAGTACGGCTTCGACGCCGACACCTGCGGGGTGTCGGTCGCGATCGGCAAGCAGAGCCCGGACATCGCGCAGGGCGTGAACGTCGCATTCGAGGCGCGATCGGGGCGGGACGACGACCCGTACGACCTCCAGGGCGCGGGCGACCAGGGGCTCATGTTCGGCTACGCGACCAACGAGACGGACGAGCTGATGCCCCTGCCGATCATGCTGGCGCACCGGCTCTGCGAGCGGCTCGCGGCCGTGCGCCGGGGCGCCATGCCGTATCTCCGCCCCGACGGGAAGTCGCAGGTCACCGTCCGCTACGTCGACGGGCGCCCGCGCGAGGTCACCACGGTCGTGGTCTCGACCCAGCACCAGCACGACATCGCCGAGGACCTCCTGCGGGACGAGGTGCAGTCGCAGGTCATCCGGCCGGTGCTCGAGGACTTCGGGTTCTGGCGCCCGGACATCACGATGTACATCAACCCGACGGGACTCTTCGTCGTGGGCGGCCCGATGGGCGACGCCGGGCTCACCGGGCGGAAGATCATCGTGGACACCTACGGCGGCATGGCGCGCCACGGCGGCGGGGCTTTCAGCGGCAAGGACCCGTCGAAGGTCGACCGCTCCGCGTGCTACGCGGCGCGCTGGGTGGCCAAGAACGTCGTCGCGGCCGGCATGGCGGAGCGCTGCGAGGTGCAGGTGGCCTACGCGATCGGCGTCGCCCGGCCGGTGTCGGTGATGGTCGAGTGCTTCGGCACCAACATCCGGCCGGAGGAGGAGATCGAGCGCTGGGTCGCCCAGACCTTCGACCTGCGCCCCGCGGCGATCATCGAGCGGCTCGACCTCCGCCGTCCGATCTACCAGCAGACCGCCGCATACGGCCACTTCGGGCGCAGCGGCCCCGACTTCACCTGGGAGAACACCGCGATCGGCGCCGCCCTGGCGGACCGCGCCGTCGCCTCGGCCTAAGGAGCCTCCATGAAGCGCAGCCTCCTCGTCGCACTGGTCCTCGGCTTCGTCGTCGGCGCCGCGCTGGTGCTGCGCCGCCGCGGCGCCGAGTAGCGCCACGCCGGCCGCCGCCCCGCCCGGGCGGGCGGCCCCCGCGCCGACGGCCGGCGCCGCCGTCGTCCAGGTGGCCGCGCTGGTCGGCACGCGCGCCCTCGACCGGCCGCTGGACTACCTGGTCCCGGCCGACCTCGCCGCGGCGGTCGCGGTGGGCACCCTGGTCGCCGTGCCGCTCGGCCGGCGCACGGTGCTCGGCGTGGTCGTGGGCGCCGGTCCGGCGACGTTCGATGGCACGCTCGCGCCCATCGCCGGGGTGGTCGGCGCGCCGCCGGTGCCCGAGCCCCTGGTCGAGCTGGCGCGGTGGGTCGCGCGCTACGACCTCGCGCCGGTGGCCGCCTGCCTGCGCCTGGTGCTGCCGCCTCGGGCCGAGGGGACGCTGCGCCGCCGGGCCGGCGGCGGGTTCGAGCTCCGCCCTCCGCCGCCCCCGGCCAGAGCGCGCCTGATCGCGCGCGACCCACGCCCCGGCGGCACCCCGCGCCAGCTGGCCATCGCCGAGCGGCTCGCCGCCGAGGGCGGCGCGATGACCGCTGCCGACCTCTGCCGGGCGGCCGGCACGACGCTGCCCACGCTCCGCCGGATGGACGCGGACGGGCTCCTTCGGCTGAGCGCAGAGGCGCCCTCGCGGTCGGCGCTCGACTGGCTGGGCGGGCCGGCGCGGCCGGAGCCCGACGTCCCGCCCGAGCTCACGGCCGACCAGGCGCGCGCGGTCGCTGCGATCGAGGCGGCAATGGCCGGCCGCCCGGGCGGGCTGCTCCTCCACGGCGTGACCGGATCTGGAAAGACGGAGGTCTACCTGCGGGCGATCGCCGCGGTCGTCGAGCGGGGCCGGAGCGCGCTGGTACTCGTTCCGGAGATCGCGCTCACCCCCCAGGCGCTCGGGCGCCTGCGGGCGCGCTTCGGCGAGCGCGTCGCGCTCTGGCACTCCGCCCTCGCCCCGGGGGAGCGGGCGGCCGAGGACGCGCGGATCCGGGCCGGCGAGGTCGACGTCGTCGTCGGCGCCCGGAGCGCGGTCTTCGCGCCGCTCCCGCGCCTCGGCCTGATCGTCGTGGACGAGGAGCACGACGCCTCCTACAAGCAGGACGCCTCACCCCGCTACGACGCGCGCCAGGTCGCCTACCGGCGCGCGCTCCTCGAGGGCGCGCTCGTCGTCTACGGCAGCGCGACGCCGCGCCCGGAGTCCTGGCACGCGCTCCCGCGCGTCACGCTGTCGCAGCGCGCTGACGGCGGCCGCCTGCCGCCGGTGCAGGTGGTGGACATGCGCGTGCAGCCGCCGGGGCCGATCTCCCGGCCGCTCGCCGAGGCGCTGCGCGAGGCCGTCGCGCGCGGCGAGAAGGCGATCGTGCTCCTCAACCGGCGCGGCCTCGCCCGGATGGCGCTCTGCCGCGCGTGCGGCTGGATCGGCCGGTGCCCCGACTGCGACGTCGCGCTCGTGATGCATCGCGGGCCCGACCGGCTCGTCTGCCACCACTGCGGGCTCGAGCGGCCGGTGCCGCTCACGTGCCCGGCGTGCGCCGCGGTCGAGGTCGTGCGCCAGGGCTCCGGGACGCAGGGCCTCGAGCAGGCGCTCCGCGCCGTCGTGCCGGAGGCCCGCCTGGTGCGCCTCGACGCCGACAGCGTCGCCCGGCGCGGCGCGCTGGCCGAGCGCCTCGCGGACTTCGCCCGGCCCGGGGCAGCGGTGCTGCTGGGCACGCAGATGGTGGCCAAGGGGCACGACCTTCCGGACATCACGGTCGCCGCCGTCCTCGACGCCGACGGCGCGCTTCAGTACCCGGACTTCCGCTCGGAGGAGCGCACCTTCGCCCTGATCGTGCAGCTGGCCGGGCGAGCGGGCCGACGCGGCGAGCCGTCGCGGGTCATCGTCCAGGCCTACGAGCCCGGCGGCAGGGCCGTGTCGCTCGGGGCGCGCCACGCCGTCGAGGAGTTCCTGGGCGGCGAGCTCGGGCGCCGCGCCGAGCGGGGGCTCCCGCCGTTCCGTCACCTCGTGCGGGTCGTGGTCGAGGGCACCGCGGCGGACGTGCACCGCGTCGCCGCGGCGCTGGCCGCGGTGCTGCGGGCGGCCGGGGTGGATGCGCTCGGCCCGGTCGCGCTCCATCGCCTGCGGGGCCGCGCCCGGCGGGCGATCCTGCTCCGGGCGCCGCGGGCGGCGGACCTGGCCGGGCCGGTCGCGGAGGCGCTGGCGCCCCACGCCGCGGCGCTGCACCGCGACGACGTGCGCGTCGTCGTGGACGTGGACCCGCAGGAGACCTGAGCGGGCCGGCGCAGCCGCTCCGGTACGATTCCGCGGTCCCGGAGACCGTCAGGGAGGAGAGCGTCGAATGCCCGTCCCACGCCTGTTCGAGGCCGCCGCCGACCCGCGCGAGCAGTGGGCCCACGTGCTGGCGTGCCTCGTCGGGCTGACGGGCCCGGACACGCGGCCCGCGCTGCTCGCCGAGCTGGTCGGGGAGGAGCTGGACGGGGCGGCCGACGCGCAGGCACGCGAGCGCCAGGCGCTCGACGGGTTCGGCGTGGACGTCTTGGTGCGCGACCGGGGGCGCCGCTGGGTCGTCGGCGTGCAGGTGACGCTGGCCTTCGACGCCGACGCGACCGGGGGCATCACGGGCGCGGCCGACCGGCTCGCGAGCCTCGGCGACCGCGTGATCTCGGTGACGGTCACGCCCGACCGCACGGCACCACCGGCGGTGGAGGCGGCACGCGCGGGCGGCCGGGACGTGCGCCACCGCAGCTGGCTGCGGGTGCGCGACTGGGTGCAGGAGCGCCCGGAGCGGGGGGGCGCCCAGGGCGTGGACCTGATGCTGCTCCGCGAGGCCGAGTACTTCCTCACGCCCCGGGTCGCGGAGCTCTACCGCCTGGAGAAGCTGATGCCGGACGTCCCGCAGGCGCTCCGGCCGGCCTTCGCAGCGATGTTCTTCGACCTCAACGACCGCTCCCCGGCGCCGCTCGTGGCGGGCGGCCCGTCGGGGCCGGGATCGACGCGGATCGCGTTCCCACGCACCGGAGACGCCGCCGCCGAGATCCTGCTCTCCGACGACGCGCTGGCGCTGCGGTTGGCCGAGCCCGGCCTCTGGCCGGAGGCGAGCGATCCCTCGTGGTCCAGCCTGGCCGTCACACAGCCGGCCGACTACCTGCGCGCGCGCTCGGTGGTGCTCGCGGCGGCTGGGCGACTCCTTCAGGGCCCTCGCTAGGATCGAACGGTGTCAAGCCGCGCCTTCGACGACCCGGTGCTCGAGGAGCGGCGCCGGTCGGCGCTCCTCCATATCCGCCAGTACGGCGACCCCGTGCTGCGCGCCCGCGCGGCCGACGTCGAGCAGTTCGACGAGGCGCTCCGTCGTGAGGCGGACGCGATGGCCGCGCTCATGAGGGACGCGCACGGGGTCGGTCTCGCCGCGCCCCAGATCGGCCGGTCACGCCGGCTCATCGTCTTCCGGGAGGCCGAGGAGGCCCCGGCGCGCGCGCTCTGCAACCCGCGCGTGGTCTGGGAGTCCGATGAGCGCGAGGTGATGGGCGAGGGCTGCCTCTCCATCGGCGAGGTCGTCGTCGACGTCGAGCGGCCGGTCGCCGTGCGGATCAGCGCGCAGGACCTCGAGGGGCAGCCGCTCGAGATCGCGCCGGAGGGCTTCGCGGCCCGCGTCCTGCAGCATGAGATCGACCACCTGGACGGCATCCTGATCCTCGACCGCACGGACCCCGAGCAGCGCAAGGAGGCGCTCCGGGCGCTCCGCGGCGCCTAGGCGCCCCGCGGCCCACGGCCGTGCGCATCGTCTTCGCAGGCAGTCCAGAGCCCGCCGCGGTGGTGCTCCGACGGTTGATCGCAGCCGGCCACGAGGTCCCGCTGGCGGTCTCGCAGCCGGACCGCCCACGCGGCCGCGGCGGCCGCGCCCGGCCCACGCCCCTCGCCGCGGAGGCCGAGCGCCTCGGCATCGAGGTGATCCGGCCGCGCACGATCAACGACCCGGAGGTCGTCGAGCGGCTGCTCGCCACGGGCGCGGGCGCGCTCGTCGTTGTCGCCTTCGGCCAGATCATCCGCGAGGCGCTGCTCTCGGCCTGGCCGTGCGTCAACGTCCACTTCTCGCTGCTGCCGGCCTACCGCGGGGCGGCGCCGGTGGAGCGGGCCCTGATGGACGGGATCGCCGAGACCGGCGTGACGATCATGCAGATGGACGCGGGGCTCGACACCGGCCCGGTGATCTCGCTGGAGCGCGTGGCGGTGGGCCCCGACGAGGACGCGGGCTCCCTGGTCGCGCGGCTCGCCGAGGCCGGCGGGGACCTGCTCGCCGCCGCTCTCGACGGCTTCGAGGCCGGGCGCCTGGCCGTCACGCCCCAGCCCGAGGAGGGCGTGTCGCTCGCGCCGAAGATCGGGGACGCGGACCTCCCCCTCGACTTCAAACGGCCGGCTGGTGCGCTGGCCGACCAGGTGCGCGCGCTCGCCCCGCACATCGGCGCGACCTGCACGATCGACGGCCAGCGCTTCAAGGTGTGGCGCGCCGCGGCCCGCGAGGAGCCCGCGACGGCCCCTCTCGCGAACCTCGCTGGCCACCTGGTCGCGGCCACCGGCGACGGCTCGCTCGAGATCCTCGAGCTCCAGCCGCCGGGCCGGGGCCGCATGGCCGCCGACGCCTTCCTGCGCGGGTGGCGCGGGCCGCTGGAGCTGGGGACCGGTTGATGGGCGCGGGCGGCGCCGCGCCCGAGCGGGTCGTGGCGCTGCGGGTGCTCGCGCGCGTGCGGGGCGGCGCCTACGCCGACCGCGCGCTCGCGGGCGAGGCGCGGCGCGCCGGCCTCGAGGGGCGCGATCGGGCCCGGGCGCACCGGCTGGCGTACGGCGCGGTGCAGCGCGCTCGCACGCTCGACTGGGTGGTGGACGAGTTCCTCGACCGTCCGGCCGCCCTCGAGGACGGCGTGCGCGACGTGCTCCGCCTGGGCGCCTACGAGCTTCTCTACTCCGGTGGCGCGGCCGACGCCGCCGTCGTCGACCAGGCCGTCCGGCTGGCGCGCGGGCTGCCGGGCGCGCCGCGGCGGGCCGACGCGCGCGCGGGCCTGGTCAACGCCGTGCTCCGGCGGGTGGCCACCGACGGCCGCTCGATGCTGGGCGGCCTCGGGGACGCGACCGCCACGGAGGCGGCGCTCGCGCACTCCACGCCGGACTGGATCGCCGAGCGGCTGTTCGCGGCGCTCGGGCCGGACCGCGCGCGCGGCGTCCTGCGGGCGGCCAACGAGCCCGCGGAGTCGGCGATCCGCTGGAACCCGCTCCGCGGCCCGCGCGCCCCGCTCGAGGCCGAGCTGCCCGCTGCGCGTCACGGCGACCCGCTGCTGCCCGAGGCATACGTCCTCGAGGAGCCGTTCGCGCTCGAGGACAGCGCGGCCTGGGCGGACGGCCGGGCGATCGCCCAGAGCCGGGCGTCGATGATCCCGGCCCGCGTGCTCGACCCGCAGCCGGGCGAGCGGATCCTCGACCTCTGCGCGGCGCCGGGGGCCAAGGCGACCCACATCGCGGCGCTCGCCGAGAACCAGGCCGAGGTGGTCGCGGTCGAGCTCAGGCCCGCGCGGGCCGAGGCGCTCCGGCAGCTCGCGCGGCGGCTGGGCGCGCGGGTCGAGGTGGTCGAGGGCGACGCGCGCGAGGTGCCCCTCGATGGCCCCTTCGACGCGGCGCTGGTGGACCCGCCCTGCACCGGCCTCGGGGTCCTGTCGGCGCGGCCGGACGCGCGATGGCGGCGGAGGGAGGAGGCGCTTCCCGCGCTGGCCGGCCTCCAGCGCGGCCTGCTCGCGCGGGCGCTCGCCGCCGTGCGGCCGGACGGGCGGGTCGTCTACTCCACCTGCACCCTGCTGCCCGAGGAGAACGAGGACGTGGTGGCGGCGACGGGTGCGCAGGTCGAGCCCATCGGCGGCGACCTCGCGGCGGCCTACGGCCACCCGGCGGTCCCGGGGGCGCTCCTCACGCTCCCGGGCCGTGACGGCACGGACGGCTTCTTCGTGGCGCGCCTGCGGCCCGGAGGCGGGGCGACGGCCGCGCCGGACGGGGTGGGATAGCGTTTTCGTGATGGGCCTTCTGGACGTACCGCGCGTGCTGCCGTCCGTGATGGCGGCCGACCTCATGCGCCCGGGGGAGCAGGTGGACGCCCTCCTGGGTGCGGGCTGCCGCGTGTTCCACGTGGACGTCATGGACGGGCGCTTCGTCCCGAACCTCACGCTGGGGACCGGCTTCGCGGCCGCGCTGGCGCCGCGCGCGCGGGCGGCCGGCGGCATGCTCGACGTCCACCTCATGGTCGACCGGCCTGGGCTCATGATCGAGCGCTTCGCGCCGCACGCCGGATCGATCTCCGTCCACCCGGAGGCCGACCCCCAGATCCACCGGCGGCTCGCCGAGATCCGCGAGGCCGGCTGCCTCGCGGGCCTCGCCCTCAGCCCGGGGACGCCGCCCTCGCTGCTCGCCGGCCTTCTCGACGTCGTGGACTACGTGAACGTCATGGGCGTGGACCCCGGCTTCTCGGGCCAGGACTTCATCGCCACCACACCGGACCGGATCGCCGCGGTCCGCGCGCTCGTGCCGCCGGACATGCCGGTCGAGGTCGACGGCGGGATCCACGCCGCCACCCTGCCGCTCGCGCGCGACGCGGGGGCCTCGCTCTTCGTGTCGGCCTCGGGCATCTTCGGCCACGACGACCCCGTGGCCGCCTACCGGGAGCTCGCCGGGCTGGCGGGCGGCGGGTGATCGCCGCCCAGGCCGCGGCCTCCGAGCGGGAGGAGGCGCTCCTCGCCCGCGCACGCGACCTCGCACTGCGGGGCCGGGGCCGTGTGAGCCCCAACCCGCTCGTCGGCGCGGTCGTGCTCGCCGGGGACGAGGTGGTCGGCGAGGGCTGGCACGAGGGGCCGGGTACGGCCCATGGCGAGGTCGTCGCGCTTCGGGCGGCGGGGCGTGCCGCTGCTGGCGCGACGCTGGTCTGCACGCTCGAGCCCTGCTCCCACTTCGGGCGGACGCCGCCCTGCACGGACGCCGTGCTGGCCGCCGGCATCCGCCGCGTCGTGATCGGCACGCTGGACCCGCTGGAGCGCCGGCGCGCGGGCGGCGCGCAGGTGCTGGCCGGGGCCGGGGTCGAGGTCGCCCTGGCGGACGAGCGGGAGGCGGCTGCGTGCGCCGAGCTCAACGCCGCCTTCGTCACGCACGCGGTGACCGGCCGGCCGCTGGTGACGCTCAAGCTGGCGGCCAGCCTCGACGGGCGGGTCGCGACCGAGGACGGCGAGACCCGCTGGATCACCGGGCCGGAGTCCCGCGCGCTCGTGCACCGCATGCGCGCCGACGCGGACGCGGTCGCCGTCGGCGTCGGGACGGCGCTGGCGGACGACCCGCTCCTCACCGCCCGCGACGTGGAGGGGCCGGTGCGCCAGCCGCGGCGCGTGGTCTTCGACTCGGACGCCCGGCTGCCGCCCGGCGCGGCGCTGGTCCGCGACACAGCCGATGCCCCGGTCACGGTGGTGGCGGGCCCTGCCGCGGCGCCGGACCGGGTCGCCGCCCTGCGTGGGGCCGGCGTTGAGGTGCTCGTGGTCCCCGAGGCGGACCCGCTCCGGCGGATTGCGGCCGCGCTCGAGCGCCTGGGCGCGGCGGACGTCCAGTCGCTCTTGCTCGAGGGCGGCCCGCGGCTGGCGGGCGCCTTCCTCGCCGCCGGGGCCGTCGACCGCGTGGCGTGGTTCACGGCGCCGATCCTGATCGGCGGCAGCGGCGCGCCGGCCGCCCTGGCGGGCGCCGGGCTCGGCCGGCTGGCCGACGTTCCCAGGCTGCGCGGCGTCGAGGTCTCCCGCGCCGGCGACGACGTCGTGGTGAGCGGGCGCCTGCGCGAACTTCCCGAGCCGGCGGGCGGGGCGGCCGGGCCGGCCTGATGTTCACCGGGCTGGTCGAGGAGGTGGGGACGATCGCGTCCGTCACCAGGCGCGGCGACGGCGCGCGTGTGCGGCTCGTCGCGGGCACGGTGCGGGACGGCCTCGCGGTCGGCGACTCGGTCGCCGTGGACGGCGCCTGCCTCACGGCCGTGGCGCTCCACGACGACGGGCTCGAGGTCGACGCCGTGGCCGAGACGCTGCGGCGCACGACGCTCGGGGACCGCGCCCCGGGCGACCGCGTCAACCTCGAGCGGGCGCTGCGCCTCGGCGACCGGCTCGGCGGCCACCTGATGCAGGGGCACGTGGACGGCACGGGCGAGGTGGCGGCGGTGCGCCCCGAGGGCGGGGGACGGGTGCTGCGTGTCAGGGTTCCAGGAGAGCTTCTCCGCTACGTCGTGGAGAAGGGCAGCCTCGCGATCGACGGCGTGAGCCTGACCGTCGCGGCGCGGCACGCGGACGGATGCTCGGTCGCGCTCATCCCGCACACCCTGGCGGCGACGACGCTCGGGGAGGCGGCTGCGGGGCGGCGGGTGAACCTGGAGGTCGACCTGATGGCAAAGTACGTGGAGTCGCTTGCGGGCGCGTACCTCGCCCGGGAAGGGAGTCGATGAGCATCACGTCGCCGTTCACGACCGTCGAGACGGCAATCGAGGAGATCCGCGCGGGCCGGATGGTGATCGTCTGCGACTCGGAGGACCGCGAGAACGAGGGCGACCTGATCATGGCCGCGCAGTTCGCGACCCCCGAGGCCGTCAACTTCATGGCTGTCCACGCCCGGGGCCTCGTCTGCCTCGCGCTGACCGAGGAGCGGTGCGAGCAGCTCGGCCTGACGCTGATGGTGCGCCGCAACGAGACGCCGCACGGCACCGCCTTCACCGAGTCGATCGAGGCGCGCGAGGGCATCACCACCGGCATCTCCGCGCCGGACCGCTCGCGGACGATCATGATCGCCATCGACCCGGCCGCCGGGCCCGCGGACCTCGTCCGCCCGGGGCACGTCTTCCCGCTGCGGGCGAAGGCCGGCGGCGTGCTCGAGCGCGCGGGCCACACCGAGGCGGCCGTCGACCTGGTCCGCCTCGCGGGCCTGATCCCGGCCGGCGTGATCTGCGAGATCCAGCGCGAGGACGGCACGATGGCGCGCGTCGACGACCTGGTGCCCTACGCCGCGGAGCACGAGCTCAAGATGATCACGGTCGCCCAGCTCATCGAGCACCGCCGGCTCACCGAGCGCCTGGTGGAGCGCGTGGTCTCCGTGCCGCTACCGACCGAGCACGGCGAGTTCACGGCCTACGGCTACCGCAGCGTCGTGGACGGCAAGCAGCACGTCGCGCTGGTGATGGGCGACGTCGACGGCGCGGAGGACGTGCTCGTGCGCGTCCACTCGGAGTGCCTCACCGGCGACGTCTTCGGCTCCCACCGCTGCGACTGCGGCGAGCAGAAGGACGCGGCTCTCAGGATGATCGCCAAGGAGGGCCGCGGGGTCTTCCTCTACATCGCGCAGGAGGGGCGGGGGATCGGCCTGCTGAACAAGCTGCGCGCCTACGAGCTGCAGGACAACGGGCGGGACACCGTCGAGGCGAACATCGAGCTCGGCTTTCCGGCCGACCTGCGCGACTACGGCATCGGCGCGCAGATCCTCGTCGACCTCGGGCTCACAACCATCCGCCAGCTCACGAACAACCCCAAGAAGATCGCGGGCCTCGAGGGGTACGGGCTGCGCGTGACCGAGCGGGTGCCGATCGAGACCTCGCCGCGGCCGGCGAACATGCGCTACCTCCAGACCAAGCGCGACAAGATGGGCCACAAGCTGCACCACCAGGACCTCCGCTTCGAGTTCGGCTCCGAGGAGGAGGACGAGCCGGACGCCCCGGCGCGCTGATGGCCCGCGGCGACCCGCCGCCGCCGACCCCGCTTGCGGACCCCTCGGTGCGCATGAGCGCCGTGGTCGCGGGCTTCCACCGCGCGATCGCCGAGCGCCTCTTGAGGGGCGCGCAGGCGCGGCTTGCCGACTCGGGCCTGCCGGAGGGGGCGCTCGACGAGCACTGGGTGCCTGGGGCCTTCGAGGCGCCGCTCGCCGCCCAGGCCCTCGCCCGCACCGGCCGCTACGCGGCGATCCTCGCCCTCGGCGCGGTCATCCGGGGGGAGACGCCGCACTTCGACTACGTCTGTGACGCGG
>DATFWK010000042.1:0-7794 GCA_035259345.1 Miltoncostaeaceae bacterium
CCGCTCCGCCCCCCACACCGGAGGTTGCCGAAGATGAACGCCCCCAGCAGGCGTCGACTGACCCTTGCCGCCCTCGTCCTGTCCGCCGTGCCCGCGACCGCCGCCCTCGCGGCCACGCCGCCGGATCAGATCGACCGCCTCACCCATCCCGCGCAGGCTCATGTTCCGCCGGACCAGATCGACCGCCTCACCCATCATGTGACCGTCACGACCCTGGGGTCCACCCAGCGGGTCTCCCACCCCTTCACGACGCCCGACCAGGCCGACCGCTCGGCCGAGGCGAAGGCCCGCGCACGGGCCGGCCTCTCGCTCTCGACGTCGCTCAACGCAGGCGTCCAGACGACGACGCCCGACCAGGCCGACCGCTCGGCCGAGGCGAAGGCCCGCGCACGGGCCGGCCTCTCGCTTTCGAGTCACGTCCGGCGCGCCCACGTCCTGCCCTGACCCGCTCGTCCGGCGCCGGGCGGGAGGCCGCGGCCCCCCGCCCGGACCCGCGCCGGGACGTCTTACCGCGCGAGGGCCTGCTCGACCGCCCGCCGCGTGAGGACCTGCGCCAGGTGGCGGCGGAAGTCCGCGCTGGCGTTGGTGTCGGAGGGCGGGCTCGTGCCCTCCGCGGCCTTCTCGGCCGCCGCCCGGATGCCGTCGCCTGAGGCGCCGGCCATCGCCGCCTCGGCGGCGCTGGCCCGCACCGGCGTCAACCCCATGTTCGTGAAGGCGATCCGTGCCGAGCCCACGCCGCCGTTGGAGCGCTGGACGAGGGCCGCGACGCCGACCATCGCCCAGTCCTGGGACCGCCGCTGGAACTTGAGGTAGGACCAGGCGTCGCCGGTCTTGGGGACGTGGATCTCCGTCAACACCTCGTCGGGCGCGAGCGCCGTCTCGAGGAAGCCGGTGAAGAAGTCCCGTGCCGGCACGGTCCGGCTGCCGCCGGGGCCCTGGAGGACCAGGTCGGCGTCGAGCGCGAGCAGCACGGTGGGCATGTCCGAGGCCGGGTCGCCGTGGGCGACCGACCCGCCGATCGTCCCCCGGTGGCGCACCTGCGGGTCGCCGATCATGCCGGCGGTCTCGGCGACGATCGGGCAGTGCTCCCTGAGCAGCGGGTCGTGGTGGACGTCGTGGTGGCGGGTCCGCGCGCCGATCGCCAGGCGGTCGCCGGCATCCCGCACGCCGGACATGCCGGGGATGCGCCCGACGTCCACGAGCAGCGACGGCGTGGCCATCCGGAGCCGCATGAGCAGGAGGAGCGAATGGCCGCCCGCGATGATCTTGGCGTCGTCGGACGAGCCGAGCAGCTGGACCGCGTGCTCGACCGACTCGGCGACGGCGTAGTCGAAGGGGGCCGGGATCATCGCTGCGCCTCCCAGATCGCGGTCATCACTCGCTCCGGCGTGAAGGGCCGCCCGACGTTCCGGACGCCGAGGTGGCTGAGGGCGTCGACCACGGCGTTCCCGACCGCCGCCGGCGCGGCGATGGTGCCGCCCTCGCCGATGCCCTTCACCCCCATCGGGTTGGTCGGGCTGGGCGTGACGCAGCGCCCCAGCTCGAACTGCGGCAGCTCCGCCGCCGAGGGGACGAGGTAGCTGACCATGTTCCCGGTCAGCAGGTTGCCGGACTCGTCCCAGATCGCCTCCTCGTAGAGGGTCTCCGCGATGCCCTGGGCCACGCCGCCGTGGATCTGGCCGTCCACCACGAGCGGGTTGATCACGACGCCGCAGTCGTCGGCCGCGACGTAGCGGAGGATCTCCACCTCGCCGGTCTCCGTGTCCACCTCGACCACGCATGCGTGCGCGCCGTTGGGCCAGGAGAAGTTGGGCGGGTCGTAGAGGTGGGTACCGGCGAGGCCGGGCTCCATCCCGTCCGGGATGTTGTGCGCCGACCAGGCGGCGAACGCCGCCTCCTTGATGCCCATGGTCTTGTCGGTGCCCTTCACCGTGAACGTGCCGCCGGCGAAGTCGAGGTCCTCCTCGGCGCACTCGAGCTGGTGCGCCACGACCGTGCGCGCCTTGGCGATGACCTTCTCGCAGGCGTGCCAGGCGGCGACCCCGCCGACGGCGAGGCTGCGCGAGCCGTAGGTGTCCATGCCGAGCGGCACCACCTGTGTGTCGCCGTGGAGCACCTCCACGTCGTCGTAGCCCACGCCCAGGTGGTCGGCGACCATCTGGCTGAAGGTCGTGACGTGGCCCTGCCCGTGGGGCGAGACGCCGATCAGGCAGCGCACCGTGCCCGTCGGCATCATCTCGATCGTGGCCGCGTCCCATCCGCCGGCCACGTACTTGAGCGCCGCGAGCACCCGCGAGGGCGCGAGGCCGCACATCTCGAGCCAGGTCGAGAAGCCGACCCCGGTCACCTTCGTGCTGCCCGACTCCCGGCGCTTCTGCTGGTCGGCCCGCACGGCGTCGTAGTCGAGGATCCTGAGGCACTCGTCAAGCGTCTGGTGGTAGTCGCCGGAGTCGACCGTGAGGCCGCTCACGATCGTGTGGTTCGGGAACTTGTCCTTGGTGATGAAGTTCTTGCGCCTGAGCTCGACGGGGTCCATCTCGAGCTCGAAGGCCAGCGTGTCCATCGCGCGCTCGATCGCGTACGTCGCCTCCGGGCGGCCGGCGCCGCGGTAGGCGTCCGTGGGCGTCGTGTGCGTGAAGACGTTCCAGTACTCGAGGTCGTAGCCCTCCATGTCGTACGGCCCGCAGTAGAGCCACGCGCCGAGCATCGGGATGCCGGGGGAGACGAGCTGATAGTAGGCGCCCATGTTGGCCAGCAGCCTGACGCGGACGGCCTTGACCACCCCGTCCCTCGTCGCGGCCAGCTCGATCTCCTGGTACATCTCGCGGCCCTGGATCGTCGAGACGTAGTCGTCCGTGCGCTCGCTGACCCACTTGACCGGCCGGGCCATCCGCTTGGCCGCGGCCAGCAGGATCGCCTCCTCGGCATAGCTGTCGAGCTTCGAGCCGAAGCCGCCGCCGACGTCCGGTGCCACGACGCGCAGCTTCGCCTCCGGGATGCCGCAGGTGAGGACCATCGTGGTGCGCAGGACGTGCGGGATCTGCGTCGTCGAGTAGAGCGTGAACTCGCCCTGGGCCGGGTTGTAGTCCACGAGGCCCGCGCGCGGCTCCATCGCGTTCGGGATCAGTCGCGCCAGGAAGTACTCGCCCTTCACCTTGACGAGGTCCGGGTCGTCGAAGAACGGCGCCGACGGCGAGTTGCGGGGAGCGGGCGAGTTGTTCTCGCAGCTCCAGACGCAGCTCAGGTTGGTGCCCCAGTCGTCGTGGACGAGCGGGGCGCCGTCCGCGAGCGCAGCCTTCACGTCCGTGACGGCCGGGAGGGGGTCGTAGTCCACCTCGACCAGCTCGGCCGCGTCCTTGGCGAGCGCGCGGCTCTCGGCGATCACCACGGCGACGGCGTCGCCGACGTGGCGGACCTTGTCCTGCGCGACCGGCCAGTGCGTGGACATCTTGATGTCGTCGGTGATCGGCCACGCGCACACGAGCGGGCCGGCCCAGTCGCCCGCCAGGTCCGCGCCGGACCAGGCCGCTAGGCAGCCCGCCATCGCGGCGGCCTTCGAGGTGTCGACGCCGCGGATCGTCGCGTGCGCGTAGGGGCTGCGCACGACGTGGGCCCAGAGCATGCCGGGGAGGCTGATGTCCTCGGTGTAGCGGCCGCGGCCGGTGAGCAGCTCCGGGTCCTCCTTGCGCGGGATCGGCTCTCCGATCAGGGGCTTGGGTGTTGTCGTCGCCACGCCGGCCTCACTTCCCGGCCGCGGCGAGCACGGCCTTGACGATGTTGTGGTAGCCGGTGCAGCGGCAGAGGTTGCCCTCGAGGCCCTCGCGAACCTCCTCCTCGGTCGGGCTCGGGATCTCGTTCAGGAGGCCGACCGCCGCCATGACCATGCCCGGCGTGCAGAACCCGCACTGGAGCGCGTGGTACTGCTGGAACGCCTCCTGCATCGGATGCATCTGGCCGGCGGGCGCCAGGCCCTCGATCGTCGTGACCTCGGTGCCGTCGGCCTGGACGGCCAGCATCGTGCAGCTCTTGACCGACTCGCCGTTGACGAAGACGGTGCACGCCCCGCAGGAGGACGTGTCGCATCCGACGTTGGTGCCGACGAGCCCGAGGTCCTCCCGCAGGAAGTGCACCAGCAGCGTGCGCGGCTCGACGTCGCGCTCCTGCCTCACACCGTTGACGGTGACCGCGATGCGACTCACTCACGAACCCCCTTTCGATCGGCCGAAGAGCCGGCCGAGCCGGCTCCCCAGCGCGGAGAAGAACAGCCTGATGCTCGAGATCGGCTTCGCGGCGGCCTCGGCCTGCGCCTCCGCCTGCTCGGGCGACCCCGACAGCTCGGCGCGCAGACAGTCGGCGAACCGCGCGACCATCTGCGTCGAGACGTCCTGGACGATGCTCCCGCGGCCGAACTTCGCGGCCTGCCCGGACAAGCGCAGGTCCGTGCTCATCTCGACGCGTGTGCCGCCGCCGTCGATGGCGACGAGCCGGGAGACCACGTCGGCGTCGGCCGCCCCCTTGCCCCGGGTGTCGCGGCCCTTGACCGCCATCTTGACGATGCCGGCCTCCTCGTCGATCTCGATGATCCTGACGTCGTTGGCGAAGTCGAGCCCGACCGGCCCCAGCTTCACCTTCATCGCCGCCTTCCATGTGCGCTCGTCCACCTGCTCGAGCAGCTGCGCGCCCGGCATGCAGGGGACGACCCGCTCGGCGTCGAGCAGCGCGTCGAGCGTCTCCTTCGGCGGCGTGGGGACCTCAAACGCGTTCTCGAGCTGCACGGGCCTCCTTCGCTGTCGGTTGCATGGACGCGACCACCTCCGCCGCGATCGCGACGGCGACCTCCTCGGGCGTGCGGGATCCGATCTTCAGGCCGATCGGGGCGTGGATCCGAGCCAGCTGCTCGTCCGTGACCCCCTCCTCGCGCAGGCGCTCGTTGCGCCGCTCCGTCGTGCGGCTGCTGCCCATGGCGCCGATGTAGCCGGCCGGGCTGTCGAGCGCGACCTTGAGCACCGGCACGTCGAACTTCGCGTCGTGGGTCAGGACGCAGACCGCCGTGCGCTCGTCGATGGGGGCGCCGGCGAGGAACTCGTGCGGCCATGCCACCACCAGCTCGTCCACGTCCGGGAAGCGCTCCGGCGTTACGAACGCGCCGCGGGCGTCGCACACGGTGACCCGGTAGCCGAGGAAGCGCCCCATCCGCGCGAGGGCGGCCGAGTGGTCGATGGCGCCGAACACGTACATCGCGGGGCGCGGCATGAACGGGGAGACGAAGACGCGCTCGTCGCCCTCGGCGATCACGCCGGCGCGACCCCGGGTCACGAGATCGCGCTCGGCGGCCTCCATCGTGTCGTCGGGGGCGACGACGCGGACGGCCCCGGCATCGGGGCCCTCGATCGTCGTCAGCGTGGCCAGCGGCCGCTCCTCGCGTACCGCGCCGGCCACGGCGCGGACGACGGCGGGATCGACCCTGCTGACGTAGATGTGCACGGTGCCGCCGCATGGAAGGCCCACCTCGAACGCCTCGTCGTCGGCGATGCCGAACGTCGCGAGGCGCGGCGGCCCGCCGCCCAGCACCTCCTGGGCGTGCTCGTACACCGCCGGCTCCACGCAGCCTCCGGTGACCGACCCGGCGATCTCCCCGGCGTCCGAGACGGCCATGGAGGAGCCGGGCTCCCGGGGCGCCGAGCGCTCGGTCTCGACGACGGTCGCGATCGCGGCTTCGCGTCCCTGCGCGATCCAGCCCTCAAGGGTGTCGAGGATGTCCCGCACGCGCCGCCTCGCTGCTTCGGGAAAAAGTTCGTGGCGGACGCTACCAACTTCAGGTGCCAATCGGGGGCGGCCCGGTCCGGCCCGCGGACTATGTTTCATGTCGTGCACTTCGAGTCCGTCGACGAGCTGGAGGCCGCGCTCCGGCGCGAGTCCTACCTCGCCGACGAGGGGCTCGCGGTGGCGGTCCACCTCGCGCTCGCGATGCGGCGCCCGCTCCTGCTCGAGGGCGAGCCCGGCGTCGGGAAGACCGAGGTGGCGAAGACGCTGGCGCGCATCCTCGACGTCGAGCTCATCCGCCTGCAGTGCTACGAGGGCATCGACTCCGGCCAAGCGCTCTACGAATGGGACTACTCACGCCAGCTGCTGTACGCCCGTGCGCTCCAGGGCGGCGAGATCGACGCGGCCGCGCGCATCCACGAGCTCTTCGGGCCGGAGTTCCTCCTCGAGCGCCCGCTCCTGCGGGCGGTGCGAAGCGGCGCGGGCGCAGTGCTGCTGGTGGACGAGCTCGACCGCGCCGACGACGAGTTCGAGGCCTTCCTGCTCGAGGTGCTCTCGGACTTCCAGGTGACCATCCCGGAGGTGGGGACCATCCGCGCGGAGACCCCGCCGGCCGTCGTCATCACGTCGAACCGCACCCGGGAGCTGCACGACGCGCTGAAGCGCCGCTGCCTGTTCCACTGGATCGACTACCCGGACCTGGAGCGGGAGATCGAGATCATCCGGCTCCGCGCCGAGGGCGTGGACGAGGAGCTCGCGCGGTCCGTCGCGGAGGCGATCGCGCGCATCCGGACGATGGACCTGCTCAAGCTCCCGGGTCCCGCGGAGGCGATCGACTGGGCCCGCGCGCTCGCCCTGCTCGCCGTCCGCCGGGTGGACGAGATGTCGGCGCGCCAGACCCTGGGGTGGGCCGTCAAGAACCGAGACGACCTGCGCATGGTCGAGTCCGTGATCGGGGAGATCGTCGGGGGATGACCTCCGGAGGCCCGAGGGACGGCCGGCCGGAGACAGCCCCGCTCGAGGTGCTCGCCGGGTTCGGCCGCGCGCTCAGAGCGGCCGGGCTGGTGGTCGGGACGGACCGCCTGATGGCCTACTGCCAGGGCGCGGCGCTGGCGGCAGGCGACGACCTCTACTGGGTTGGCGTCGCGACGCTGGTCGGCCGCCGGGAGGACCTTCCGACCTACAACCGCGTCTTCCGCGAGCACTTCCTCGGGGCGCCCGGGCCGCCGCCTGTGCGCGAGCGGCCCCGCACGACTCTGCTCCAGGCCCTGCCGCTCGGGCTGAAGGACGGCGACAGGCCCCAGGCCCCGGAACTCGAGGCGGCGGTGGCCTCGGCCGAGGAGATCCTGCGGCGGAAGAGCTTCTCCGGCTGCACGGACGAGGAGCTGCGCGAGCTGGCCCGCCTGATGGCGCGCCTGCGGGTCGAGGCGCCGATGCGCCTCACGCGCCGGCGGGCGCCGGCGCGCGACGGCCGGCCGGACCTGCGCCGGACGATCCGCCGCTCGTTCCGGACCGGCGGCGAGCCGGTGGAGCGCGCGTGGCGGGCCCGGCGCCGGAAGCGCCGGCGCATCGTCTTCCTGCTCGACGTCTCCGGGTCGATGAGCGCCTACTCCCGGGCGCTCGCGATCTTCGCGCACGCCGCGCTGCGGACGGACACCCGCTTCGAGGTGTTCTCGTTCGGCACCCGGCTCACCCGGCTCACGCCAGCGCTTCAGGCGCGGAACCCCGACGAGGCGCTCCGGCGTGCCGCCGAGGACGCGCGCGACTGGGACGGCGGCACCCGCATCGGCGACTCGCTCCGGTCGCTGCTCGACCGATCGGGCTTCGCGCGGCTCGTCCGCGGCGCCGTCGTGGTGATCTGCTCGGACGGCCTCGACGTCGGCGACCCGGCCGTGCTGAGGGAGCAGATGGCGCGCCTGCGCCGGCTCGCCCACCGCGTCGTCTGGCTGAACCCGCTGAAGGGCGACCCCGCCTACGAGCCGCTGACCCGCGGGATGCTCGCCGCGCTGCCGCACCTCGACGCGCTCGCGA
>DATFWK010000043.1:0-8177 GCA_035259345.1 Miltoncostaeaceae bacterium
CAGGTAGCACGCCGGGTCGCCCGGCCGCGGGGCGATCTCGACCAGCTCCGGGTCGACGAGGGGCGGCGAGAAGCAGGCGTACGGCAGGCCGGCGACGTGCGCGCTGCGCGGGCCGACCGCCAGCCGCCGCCGGCCCTCGGAGCGCATCAGGCTGCCGCCCGCGACGCCGACGACCCGCACGTCGAGCGCCCGCACGCACGTCGGGTGGCGGCCGATGCGCACGTAGTCGAGCGCCGGGTCGCCGCCGGTGACGGCCGCGACGTTGGTGGAGGTCCCGCCGTGCTCGACCACCAGGCCGTCCCGCACCCCGGCCGCGCGGAGGATGCCGGCCACGGATGCGGCCGGACCTGAGAAGAGCGTGGCGATCGGGCGCTCCCGCACCGCGGCGAACGGCGCGCCGCCGCCGTCGCCCTGGACGACCAGGCAGGTCGCGTCGATGCCCGCCCTGCGCAGGGCCGCCTCGACGTGCTCGGCGGTCTCTCGCATCACGGGAAGGATCGACGCGTTCACCGTCGCCGTCTGCGTCCTGAGCTCGAGGCCGTAGAGGCCGGTCAGCTCGTGGCCGGCGCAGGCGGGCAGGCCGCGGTCGGTGGCCCGGGCGGCGATCCGCCGCTCGATGCGCGGGTCCTCGACGCTGTACGCCGCCGAGGCCGCGATCGCCTCCGCCCCCATCCCCACCAGCTCGTCGAGCGCGCGGTCGATCGCGGCATCGTCCGGGTCCGGGTCGTCCAGGAACGCGTGCACGGGGCGCAGGGTGCGCCCGGGGGCCACCTCGAGCGGGCGGATGCGCGCGTGGCGGCGCGCGCGGCGCGCCTCGCGCCCGGACGCCGCGCCCAGCACCCCGACCACGGCCACGTCGCCCTCGAGCAGCGCGTTCACCGCCTGGGTCGAGCTGATGCCCACGAGGCCGACGTCGGCCGCGCGCCCCCCGAGCCGCCCGACGACCGCGAGCAGCGCGGCGACCACGCCCTCCGCGACCCCGGCGTCCGCCTCATGGGTCGTCGGGACGATCGCCGACGCGACCGGCTCGAGCGTGCCGCGGGAGACCGCGACGGCCTTCGTGTGCGTGCCTCCGACGTCGACGCCGAGCGCCAGCGGCGCGCCGGCGCTCATCCGTGCGCCTCGCCTCCGACCAGCGACTCGAGCGACGGGCGCGCGGCGCGCCGCGCGCGGCGGGAGGTGGCGATGAGCACGCCCAGGCCGATCGCGTAGACGGCGAGGAGCGACCCCTGCGCGGCGATCGTCTCCACCGTCGGGTGGATGCCGGTCAGCTGGGTGATGAAGACCGGAAGCCGCGGGACGTCCCCGCGGAGCGAGGTGTGCGGCAGGTAGGCGAGGTTCTGCAGCTGGTTGATCACGTTGCCGACGAACGCGACGGACATCAGCATGATCAGCGAGACCGCGCCGATCATGAACGCCCGCACCGGCAGCCGCCGCCGGAGCACCAGGATCGCGTAGGCGCAGGCGCCGAGGGCGACGAGCCCGGCCGCGAAGCCGGCGACGACCCACTCCACGACGCCGGTCGTGAAGAAGAGCAGGGCCTGGTAGAAGAGCACGGTCTCGAAGCCCTCGCAGTAGACGGCGGTGAAGCCGACGGCTGCCACGGCAAAGGCCGAGCCGGTCGCCATCGCGCCCCATACGCGGCTGCGCAGGAACTCCATCCAGCGGCGGTGCTCCAGCCGGGAGAGCAGCCAGAAGCTGATGACGAAGAGCAGCACCACGGCCAGCGCGGTCGTCACGGCCTCGAGCAGCTCGCGGCCGATCGGCGCGATCGAGAGGAGCACGCCCAGCACGACGAACGTCGCGACGCTGGCGAGCACCGCCGCGCCGACGCCCAGGACCAGCGGCCTGCGGTAGCGCGCCCCCGCGTCGGTGCTGGCGAGGAAGCCGAGCAGCGCGGCCAGGAGCAGCACGACCTCGAGGCCCTCGCGGAAGATGATCACGAAGGACGAGAGGAACGCCAGCGAGGCCGCTCCGAGGCCCGGCGAGGCGACCTTCGCCTCGAACTCGGTGAGCCCCTGCTGGATCGAGGCCGTGCGCCCGCGGACCTCGCCGAGGCCCTGGTCGTGCTCGATCGCGTCGCGCTGCAGCGCGTAGCGGTCCTCCATCTCGAGCGTGAAGTCCGAGTCGACGACGCGCAGCGTCGGCTCGACCAGCTCGAAGTAGTCGAGGTAGGCGCTCCGCGCCGTGTCGAGCGCCTCGGCCCTCCGGCCCTGGCGGTACTGGTCCACCGCCGTCAGCAAGGCGTCGCGCGAGCCGTCGAACGCCTGCTCGACCTTCGTGGTCGCGTCGCTCGACGTCGAGGCGTGCGCGGAGGCCGGCGCCGCCAGCCCGACCCAGGCCACCAGGGCCAGGACCAGGCCGGCGACAGCCGCGCCTGCGCGCCGCCGGGTCATGCCCCGAGCGCCCGCTGCGCGGCGGGGAGCTTCCCGAGCACCTGGTTCACCTTCGCCTTGTAGACGGCGTACGACCGGTGGGCCTTCGCCATGCCGCGCAGGTCCACCGCGATCGAGTGCTCGATGTCCTGGCTGAGGCCCTTGTTGACATCCTCGAGCGGCTCCTCGAGCACCTCGAAGTGCTTCAGGTAGGTGGTGCCGACCCGAGTTCGGACCGTGTCGTACCGCCCCTGCTTGTAGAGCGGCAGCGTCGCCAAGAGCTGCGTCCGCACGGCGGCGAGATGGGCCCTGACCTCTGCCTTCGTCGGGTCCGCGGCGCGGGCCGTCTGCTGGAGGAGGAGGACCAGGCCCACGGCGGCAGCGAGCACGATGCCGGCCCGAAGGAGAAGATGGTGTCGTGCGGGCAAATTCATCCTTTCGAGTCTTGATCGGCGCGGATGCCGGGGTCCTGCACACCGATTCCGGCAACGTCGGTTTCCGAAACGGGACGATACCCGCCCTCCCGGCGGGCGGCAAGGATCCCGAAGCTATTAAGTAAGGGTTGCCTTACCCGGGCCTGGCGGGGCCCAAGCTATATTCGGCGCATGGCGCAGGGCCACTCGACCGACGAGTACCTGGAGACGATCTACTTCCTGGCGTTCCCGATCGGCGAGTACGGCCCCGTCGTGCGCGATTCCCCCGCCCTCGCCGCGCGCGTCGCGGAGATGCTGGGCGTCTCGGCGCCGTCGGCGGGCGAGATGCTGAAGCGCCTCGAGGCGGACGGCCTGATCGCCCGGGGCAGCCGCAAGGAGGCCCTCCTGACCGAGCGCGGCCGCGCCGAGGCCGAGCGGGTGGTGCGCCGCCACCGCATCATCGAGCGCATGCTCACGGACTTCATGGGCTACACGCCGGCCGAGTCGCACGAGCACGCGGACCGCCTCGGCGAGGCCTTCACCGACGAGATGGTGGAGCGGATCGCGGACCGCCTGGGCCACCCGGACCGCTGCCCCCACGGCTGGCCGGTGGACCCGTCGGCCGAGCAGGCCGAGAACCGGGAGCTCCAGCCGCTGTCGGACCTGCCCGCCGAGAGCGACGCCCGCATCGTGCGGCTCGCGGAGCACGACGGGTCGCTGCTCGCCTGGTTCTACGACCAGGGGCTGGTCCCGGGCGTCGAGGTGCGGGTGGAGCGGATCGAGCCCGCGGCCGACCAGCTCACGCTCACCGTGGACGGTGAGCGGCGGCCGGTCAGCCACCGGGCCGCGGCGGGGCTCTTCGTGCGGCGGCTGGCCCCGGCCGGCGTCGTCTGAGCGGCCGTCCCGCTCAGACCTCGAACCACGCCAGCAGGGCGACGATCAGGAACAGGGCGACGAGCGCCCAGCCCTCGAACGGCGCGGCCTCGCCGTCGCCGGTGATCTGCCAGACGGCGATCGCCATCAGCACGAGCGCGCCGACGAACACCGTCGGGATCACGAACGTCAGGCGGTGCTCGAAGGGCAGCGACAGGAGGACGAGCGCCGGGAACAGGAACGCCGCGATCTGGGCGACGGAGTTCTTGACGACCGAGATCGCCAGGTCGTTCTTGCCCTTGGTCGCAAGCACGATGCCCGCCACGTTCTCGACCGCGTTCCCCGCGATCGCGACGATCACGATCCCCGCGAACGTCTTCGAGATGCCCAGCTCGCGCACCGCCGGGTCGATCGCGTCGACGAACCAGTCCGAGACGAGCGCGGCCAGCACCCCGGCGACGGACAGGAGCACGACGGCGACAGAGAGCGTGACCGACGGGCCGTGCGCCGGCTCCGACGGCGGTGGATCGGGCGACCGGAGGTAGCCCCAGAGCCAGAAGCCGTAGAGCAGGAGCAGGAAGACGGCTCCGACGGCGGAGATCTCCACCTGGTGCTGGCTCGCCCGGTCGCTGACGGCGTTCGAGAGCGCGAGCAGGACGATGATGAACGAGGCGAGCAGGAGCAGCGTCGCGGTGTCGTTCGGCAGGCGCCGCTGGAAGCGCATGACCCCGTCCGGCGCCCGGGCCGACCCGGCGACCACGACCAGCCCCAGCACGAGGAGCGCGTTCGCGAAGAGCGAGCCGAGGATCGAGGTCTGGGCGACGACCACCTCGCCGGCGCGCAGGGCGAACAGGACGATGAACAGCTCGGGCAGGTTGCCGAGCGTGGACTGGAGGACGCCCGTGAGCGCCGGCCCGAAGCGCTCGCCGACGCGCTCGGTGGCGAACGAGACGATCCACGCGAGGCCCGCGAGGGCCACGGCTGACACCGCGAAGATGGCGACGGCCGGCGCGTCGCCGTAGTGGAGCACGCCCGCCACGACCGTCACCGCGAGCACCACCCCCACGACGGCGCCGGTCCGAGGCGGGAGGGGGCCGGCCACGGCGGCATCCTGCCAGCCCGCCACCCGGCGAACCGGTGATCCGCGCGCCCGGCCGATGCGTAGGCCCTGGCGAGACCCCGCCCCTGAGCCCCGGAGCGTCCCCGTGAGCCACCGCACCGCAACAGCCATCGCCGCCGCCACCCTCGCGGCCGCGTGCGCCGCGCCCGCCCTCGCCGCCACGGCCCGCACGGCGCCGTGCGGGCCGGGGTCCCAGGCGCTCGTCGTCCGCGGCGGCCGTGCGGTTCCCGCGATCGCGGCGATGCGGACGCTCCGCTTCGCCGTGGCCCGCGGGAGCGCGGCCGAGCGCTGCCTCGTGCGGCGCGTCCACCCGGCCGTCCGCCCGCGCGCCTACGACGAGGTCGGCCAGGCCGTGCTCGCGCTCGCCGCGCGGAAGGTCGACGCGGTGCTCGCGGACGCGCCGACGGCGGCGCGCCTCGACCGCGTCAACGCGAGCGTGCGGATCGCCGGGCGGATCGGCCCGGGCGGGGGCTACGTGGTCGTGCGCGCCCGCTGAGGGCGATCACTCGGGCAGGCGCCACTCCCCGCCTGCGAGCACCGGCACGCGGCGCCCGCGGGCGCCCAGCCCGATGACCTCGACCTCCGCGCTTCCGATCATCACGTCGAGGTGGACGGCCGAGCGGTTGACCCGCGGCTGGCCGTCGAGTCGGGTGTGGGCGAACCCGTCGCCGAAGGCCATGTGCGAGGCGGCGTTCTCGTCGAGGAGCGTGTCCCAGTAGACGCGCCCGGTCTGGCCGATGCGCGACGCGCGGTCCACGAGCGCGATCTCGCCCAGGCGCCCCGCGCCCCGGTCCGTGGACATCGTGCGCTCCAGCAGGTCCCGATCCCCGGCTTTGCGCGCCGAGATCTCGGTGAGCCGGCCGCGGCGGAAGGTGCCGGCGATGTCCTCGATCAGCCGCCCGGCGAACGAGAGCGGCTTCGTGCACCGGAACGTCCCCTCCGTCCCGCGCGGGTCCGGGCTCGTAAAGACCTCCTCGGTGGGGAAGTTCGGGTAGATGCGGGCGCCGTGCGTCGTGACCTCGCCGCCGCCCATCCAGCGCGCCCCGGGCACCAGCGCGATGTCGAGGCTCGTGCCGGGCCCGCGTAGCTCGAGGCCGGTGAAGCGGCGGCGGTTCAGCGCCGCCACGCGCCGCTCGAGCCGCCGCGCGTGCCGGCTCCAGCCGTCCTCGCCGTCGCCGGGGCCCAGGCGGCAGAAGCTCAGGAGGTCGGCCGCGAGCCGGCGCTGGGCCTCCGTGCGCGCGAGCTCCGGGTAGACGCGGCGCGCCCATGCCGCCGTCGGCCAGGCCACGATGGTCCACCGCACGCGGTGCTCGACGATCGCGTTCAGGTACCACCGCAGCTGCTTGGCGCGGCGCGCGTAGTCGGTGCTCGTGCGCGCCGGGTCGACCTTCGCCAGGAGGCCCGGCTCCTCCTCGCCGCTGACGTGGACGACGGCGGTGCGCGGGTCGAGCGTGCCGCGCAGGCGGCGCTCGTCCCAGGGCGTGACGACGCCGAGGGCGTCGTCGGTGCCGTCGAGCAGCTTCGCCAGCTGGACGCGGCGGTCCGTGTAGCGGATCTCGAC
Organism: Miltoncostaeaceae bacterium; assembly: GCA_035259345.1. GTDB lineage: Bacteria > Actinomycetota > Thermoleophilia > Miltoncostaeales > Miltoncostaeaceae > DATFWK01. Next base: position 6,343 of record DATFWK010000043.1, read on the forward strand.
GTGCCGTGCGCCGCCGCGGTATGCGGCCTCCGCGAGCGCGACCAGGAGCTCGCGGTGGGCCGTCTCGCCGTCGGCGATCAGCGTGTCGCCCGGCCGGAAGGCCACGGCGTCCCGGAGCACCCGCTCGGCGTAGCGGGCGAGGTCCTCGGGCCCCATGGGGCTGCGGGAGGTGGGAGGCACCGCCCGGCAGGCTACCCTGCCGGGGCGCCCGCGATCAGGCCAGCTCGCCGACCGCGCGCGTCGCGACCGAGAGCGTCGCGAAGTCGAAGACCCCGTCCGCCCCGATCGCGTCGAGCGTGGCCAGCGTCCTCGCGACCGCGCCCTCGTTGGCGCGGGTCCATGCCGCGACGCGCTCGGCCGGCGCGGCGTCCGGCCCGGCGTGGCCGAGCACCGCCGCCGCGATCGCCGCGTGGGCGGCCAGCAGCTCCTGCCGCAGCGCCGCCCGCGCCAGCGTGTGCCAGCGGTCGTCGCGCGGGAGCTCGTCGATCCGCACGCGCAGCCGCGCGAGCAGGAGCCGGGCCGAGAGCTCGTGGTAGATCCCGGAGACCTGCTCGACCGGACGGCCCGTTCGCAGCGCGATGTCGACGATGTCGAGCGCCGCGGCGGCGGCCTGCATCCGGGCGGAGGCGGCGGCGAGCGCGGACGGCACCCCGGCCCCCAGGAGCCCCGCCAGGCGGTCGTCGTAGGCCGCCCGCTCGACGCCCCGGAGCGGCGCCGGCAGCAGGCGCACCGCCCGCCGCACCGGCTCGGCCATCTCGCCGATGACCTCCACGAGCCCGGCGCCGGGGCGGTTGCGGAGCATCCATCCGGCGCCCCGCTCGACCAGGCGCCGCCCCTCGAGGCGCATGTCGGTCTGGACCTGGGGCGCCACGCGAGGCTCCATGTCCTCGATCGCGCGCCAGTGCTCCTCCATGTCGTAGAGGGCCCACGAGGCGCCGTGGGCGCGGGCTATCGCCGCCGAGCCGGCGCCCACCTCCTCGCGCTGGCGCACGAGGTACGTGATCCCGGCGCGGTTGACGACCCGGTTGGCGATGCGCGTGGCGACGATCTCGCGCCGCAGCGGGTGCTCCTCGATCTGCTCGGCGAACCCGGTGCGGACCGGCGCCGGGAAGTAGCCGAGCAGCTCGCCGAGGGACTCGGGGTCGTCCGGGAGGTCCGAGGCGACGAGGTCCGCCGCGAAGTCGATCTTCGCGTAGGCCATGAGCACGGCGAGCTCTGGGACGACCAGGCCGATGCCGGCGCGGCGGCGCTCGGCGATCACCCGGTCGCTCGGCAGGAACTCGACCGCGCGGTCGAGGTGGCCCTCGCTCTCGAGCCGCCGCATGTGGCGGGCGTGCACGTTGAGGAGCGGGGCGGCCTGGGCCGCCGCGTTGGCGAGGGCGACGTTCTGCTCGTAGTTGTCGCGCAGGACGAGCGCGGCGACCTCGTCGGTCATCCGCGCGAGCAGGTCGTTGCGGCCCTCCGCCGTGAGCTCCCCGGCCGCGACGGCCCGGTCCAGCGCGATCTTGATGTTGACCTCGTGGTCCGAGGCGTCGACCCCGGCCGAGTTGTCGATCGCGTCGGTGTTGACCTTGCCTCCCGCCATCGCGAACTCGATCCGCGCCCGCTGGGTGAGCCCGAGGTTGCCGCCCTCGACGACGACGCGCGCGCGCAGGTCGGCGGCGTCGACGCGGACGCCGTCGTTGGCCTTGTCGCCCACGTCCGCGTCGTCCTCCGCCGCCGCCTTGACGAACGTGCCGATGCCGCCGTTCCAGAGCATGTCCACCGGCGCGAGGAGGATCGCCCGGATCAGCTCGTCCGGGGTGAGGGCGTCGGGGGGCGGGTCGAGCCCGAGG
>DATFWK010000044.1:0-5527 GCA_035259345.1 Miltoncostaeaceae bacterium
CGGCCGGCGAAGCGCCCACCGTGGAAGTGGGGCACCAGGCCGCCGAGCGCGCGCAGCAGCGTCGACTTGCCGCCGCCGGACGGGCCGACCACGACGAGCACCTCGCCCGCGTGCACCTCGAGCGAGACGTCGCGGAGCGCCGGGCGGCCGGAGCGCCCGTGAGAGAACGTCACCCGCTCGACGCGCGCGACGCTCATCGCCGCCACAGCGCCGCCGACGCGACCGCCATCCCCGCGAGCGCGACGGCCGCGGCCGCGACCGCCCCGCCGTCGGCCGGGGCGTCCAGGGTCGGGTAGAAGGAGTAGTCGCCGAGGCCGAGCACCGCCGCGGCCACACCCACCGCGAGCACGGCGACGCCAGCGCCGAGCACGACCACCTCGCGCCGCCGGAGCGGGGGCTCCGGCAGCCGCGTGCGCCGCGCCGCGCCGTACCCGCGCGCGGCCATGGCCTCGGCGACGTCGAGGGCCCGCTCCAGGCTCGAGCCGACGAGGGGCAGCGCGAGCCCCGCCGCCGTGCGGGCGCGCTCGAGCCGCGACCCGGCCTCGAGCGCCAGGCCGCGCAGGCGCGCCGACTCGGCCAGCGCACGGGCGTCGCGCTCGAGCGTCGGCAGCATGCGGGCGGAGAGGGCGCTGGCGAGCGCCGATCGCGGCAGCACGCGCGCGATGGCGGACTGCAGGCGGTCCGGGTCGGCGTGGGCCAGGACCGCCCCGATCACGAGCGTGACCGCGACGGCGCGCAGGCCGATCGCGAGGCCGGCGACCAGCTCCTCCACCGTCACCTGGGTGTCCAGGATCGGGATCTCGGGCCCCTGGACCACGATGTGCTCGCCGTTGCCCTGGACGAACGGGTTCAGGACCACGATCGTCACGGCCGCGATCGCGGCCGCGGTGGGGTAGATCGGGCTTCGGACCGGCGCGGCCATGAAGAGCAGCACGGCCCCGGCCGCCGCGGCGAGCAGCACCAGCGGGTGGTCCGAGGCGAACGCGAGCGTCACCGCCCCGGCGCCGAGCAGCAGGACCGGGCCGGGCGCGGCGCCGCCCCTCACGCCGCGGCCCGCCCGCCGGCCGCGACCGGCTCGCCGGCCGCGTCGAACGCCACCGCGTAGCGCAGGCGCAGGACGCTCGGATCGGTTGCGATGCGCCGCGCCGCCGCCCTGGCAGCCGCCGCGTCGAGGCCGACCACCGCGAGGAGCGCGCCGTCGTGCGGGGCGGAGCCGGTCGGGACCATCGCCGCCAGCGCACGCGCCGTGGGGACCGGCGCCCAGCCCCGGCCACCCGTGCGGAGCGCCTCGATCCCGTGTCCCGCGATCCGCACCGTCAGCCCGGCGGCCACCGGCGCTCCGGCGGCGCGCCGCCAGGCCGGGTCACGCCGCCGGAGGGCGGCGTCGGAGCCGACGCGGACGCGCCAGGGCCGCTGACCGCCACCGATGCGCGCACCTGCATCGCGGAGCGCTCCGGCCAGCGGGGGGTCTGCGGCGACCGTCGGTGCATCGCCGCCGGCGCCGTGGAGAAATGGCTCCGGCCACGACCCGACGACAGCGGGGACGTCCATGAGGCCGCCCCAGCCGCGGTAGTCCCACCACACGGTCTCGCCGCGGTGGAGCGTGCGCTGGCGCGCGCCGACCTCGCCCTCGATGCCGTTCACGTAGTAGAACCAGTCGCGCTTGGCGCCGAGGTCGGACTTCAGGCCGAGCATCGTGCTGACGAAGTCGCCCCCGTAGGCCGTTTCGACCGGGGTCGCCCCGCGCGTCGCCCGCATGACCGACCCGCCCACCTGCACGCGCCGGTCGAGCAGCGGCCGCGCGCCGAAGCCCGCCGTCGCCAGCAGGCGCGCCCCGGTCCCCGGCGGGGCCTCGGCCTGGGAGACCCGGGAGCATCCGGCCGCGCCCAGGCACCCCAGCGCGACCGCCGCGGCCCAGGCGGCGATGTCTCGGGAACGCACCATGCCTCTTCCTCGGAGGGACCTCCCGGCTCGAGCCGGATCGGCGTCTGGTGCTCGGACGGAGGCAGGTCTCCTGGCTCCCGTTCGTCACGGCGCCGCGCCTTCCCGGCCGGATGGCCAGTGGCTGGCTTCACGCCCAGCGACGCCGCTCCCGGTCACAGTGGCGGGACCGCGCCGGACTCGCACCGGCTTCCCTCAGGCGCCCGTGGGCGACCACCGCCCGAAGCGGCGTCAGGCTATCAGCTGACGTGGGTCTCGGAGACGTCGGACTTGGCCGCCGGCCAGTCCGCCTGCTCGTCCAGATCCGGCATCTCGGGCCACGCGCGGGCCGAGTCGACCGGGTCGTCGCCGCGCGCCCGCCGCAGCCAGAGGCGCCGCCGCGCCTTCGACGTTCGGACCATGCTCGCCTCCTCCACCGGCTCCCCGCGCATCATCGCCACGAAGGCGCGCGCGAACTCGGGGTGGAACTGGGTGCCGGAGAGGTCCTCGATGCGCCCCAGCGCCTGCTCGCGGGTCATCGCCTTGCGATAGGGGCGGTCCGTGGTCATGGCGTCGTAGGAGTCGGCGATCGTGATGAGCGCCGCCTCGATCGGGATGTCGTCGCCGCGGATCCCGAAGTAGCCGCCGCCGTCCTGACGCTCGTGGTGGTAGCGGACGCCCGGGCCCAGCCGGCGGGTGAGGCTGAGGGGCTCGAGCAGCTCGGCGGAGACGTTGGGGTGGCTGCGCATGAGCTCCCACTCGCGCTGGTCGAGCGCGCCCTCCTTGTGGAGGATGCTGTTGTCCACGACGATCTTGCCGAGGTCGTGCAGCCGCCCGGCCCAGCGGACGTCGAGCACGATGCGGTTGGGCAGGCCGAGCGCCGAGGCCAGGTCGGCGGCCATCTCGCCGACCCGCTCGGAGTGGGCGGCCGTGTACGGGTCGCGGGCGTCCACCGCGGCCGCCAGCGCCCGCAGGGTCTGGCGGGTCTCGCTCTTGAGGGCGCGGTAGCGCTTGATGGAAAGGAAGACCGCCGCGAAGAGGAGGACCGAGACCGCGAGCATCTTCGGCGTCTTGTCCACGAGCACGGCGAGGACCACCGCGATGCACGCCTCGGTCAGGTAGGCGAGGAGCTCGGCCGGGCGGATCCAGCTCATGAGGTCCGGGCGCTGCCCAGAGACGGCCGTCGTGATCGACTCGACCGCGATCACCATCACCGGGATGTAGGCGAGCAGCAGCGCGAGCAGCGCCGGGTACATCTGCCAGCCGAACCGCCCGCCCTCGGGCAGGGCGGCGTTGTAGGCGGCGCCGCCAGCGAGCGTGGCCGTCAGCGCCACGCCTGAGTTGAAGGCGACGCGGATGGGCGAGCGCCGGCGGGCCGCCTCGCCGATGCCGGTCGCGCCGCCCGCGACCAGCGCGGCCCAGCCCGGCGGGAGGAGCAGGATCGCCGCGATGTGGAAGGTCGTGGCGAGGCTGAAGGGGTGCTCCTCGTCGTCGTCCCCGGCGATCGTCACGTACTCCATCACCGCGCCGGCGAGCAGGAGGCCCAGCCAGAGGCCCAGGTCTGGCGTCGCGCTGCGGGTGGCCCACACGGCGGCGATGGCCGTGGCCGCTGCAGACACCGCGAACACCAGCATCAGCACGCGCCGAGCCGTGCGGTTCACGAGCGCCCGGTCTCCGGCGTCGTGGTCATCGTTCGGTTCTCGAGTTGCATCCCGCCTCGATCCCTCCCCTCCGCGAGCATGCGCGACCCCTGGCGCGGAGGGCCTCGACAGGGTACCAACGTGTGCCGTCCGGCACGAGGTGTTACAGAGCCGTTCGGCATCGCCCCCATGGGGTCCTGTCTGGATAGGGTTGGCGGGTGGGGGAGTGGTTCGTCGTCAACGTCGCGGAGGCCCGCGCCATCGCGGTCGAGGGGTCGGGGGCCTACGTGCCGTTCGAGCCGCCGGGCGACCGCTTTCCGGACTACGGCATCAACATCCAGGTGCTGGCGCCCGGGGAGCCGAACGCGCAGTACCACTCGGAGAGCGTCCAGGAGGACTTCCTGGTGCTCGCGGGCGAGTGCATCGCGATCGTCGAGGACGAGGAGCTGCGCCTTCGCGCCTGGGACTTCCTCCACTGCCCGGCCGGGACGAGCCATGCCTTCGTCGGGGCCGGCGACGGCCCCTGCGCGATCCTGATGGTGGGCGCGCGCCAGGAGGGCGCCACCGTCCACTACCCGGTGAGCGAGGTCGCCGGCCGGCATGGCGCGTCGGTGCGGACGCCGACGGACTCCCCGAAAGAGGCATACGCCGACTGGCCGCAGGAGTACACCGAGACTCGCCTGGAATGGCCCCCACGACGATGAGGAGCAAACGATGAGCGACGCCACAGCCATCCAGCCGGACACCCTCGGCGCCACCGACGCGCAGGAGTCGCGGTTCCCGCCGATCGCCGACTATGCCTTCCTCTCCGACTGCGAGGTGAGCGCGCTCGTCGCCTCGAGCGGCAACGTCGAGTGGATGTGCCTCCCGCGCCACGACGCCCCCAGCGTCTTCGGCGCCCTGCTCGACCGGGCGGTCGGCCGCTTCGGCTTCGCGCCGTACGGGAAGAGCGTCCCCGCCGGCCGGCGCTACCTGCCCGGCAGCCTCGTCCTCGAGACGACCTGGCAGACGCCGACCGGCTGGATCATCGTCACCGACGCCCTGTGCGTCGGGCCCTGGCACGACGTGGCCGAGCGCTCGCCGCGCCACCGCAGGATCCCGCGGGACTACGAGGCCGAGGGGGTCCTGCTCAGGACCGCGCGCTGCGTCAAGGGATCGGTCCAGATGCTGCTCAACTGCTTCCCGGTCTTCGACTACGGCCGGCGCAACGCGCGGTGGGAGTACGCCGGGGCCGGCTACGGCGAGGCCGTCGCGACCGCCGAGGGAGCCGACGTCGAGCTCCGGCTCACGAGCAGCCTGCGGCTCGGCATCGAGGGCTCCCGTGCCGTGGCGATCAGCACGCTGCGCGATGGCGAGAAGGCGTTCGCGGCTCTCTCGTGGTCCGGCCGCACGCCGCCCGCCGACCCGGACGAGGCCGCGGCATGGATCGAGGGGACGCTCGTCTTCTGGCGCGAGTGGATCGCCGGGGCCCGCTTCCCCGAGCACCAATGGGCCCCGTACCTGCGCCGCAGCGCCCTGACCCTCAAGGGCCTGACCTACGCTCCGAGCGGCGCGCTGCTCGCGGCCTCGACGACCTCGCTTCCGGAGGCGCCGGGCGGCAACCGCAACTGGGACTACCGCTACACGTGGATCCGCGACTCGACGCTGATGCTGAAGGCCCTCCACTACCTCAACCTCGAGCGGGAGGCGTTCGACTACTTCGGCTTCATCGGCGAGGTCCTGGCCGCGCAGCCCGACATCCAGATCATGTACGGCATCGACGGCGAGCGGCAGCTCGACGAGGCGACGCTCGACCACCTCTCGGGCTACGGCGGCGCGCGGCCCGTGCGGACCGGGAACGGCGCCTACACCCACATCCAGCTCGACGTGTGGGGCGCGGCCCTCGACTCGGTCTACATCCACGTGCAGCACATGGACAACCTGCCCGAGCGCCTGTGGCTCGGCGTGCGGCACCTCGTGGAGACGGC
>DATFWK010000045.1:0-10442 GCA_035259345.1 Miltoncostaeaceae bacterium
TTCCTCGCGGTGGCCGTGCTCGAGATCTACGGGACCGCCATCGGCACCTGGCGGTGGGCGGTGGAGGTTCCCGGCCTCGGCATCGCCGACGGCAACCCGCCGAGCGGCGCCGCGAGCGGCTACGTGCTGTTCGACATCTGCGCGCTCGCGTTCGGCGCGTCGCTGCTCGGGCTCGTCAGGCGCCTCGGGCGGCGCCCGGTCGCCGCCCCGGTCGGCGAGGCCGCAGTACCTTAAGAGGGAGCCGTCGTGGGCGGCCGGGTCAGGCGTAGTGCCGGCCGAACCGGTTCGCGAGGAAGTCGTCGAGCGAGGCGTCCTCCTGGCGCACGAAGCCGGTCGCGGGCAGGCGGCCCTCGGCGTGGAGGTCGACCATCGCGCAGACCCCCGCCGCCGTCGTGAGCTGGATCGCGCTCATGATCCGTCCGCACGCCTCGCGCGCGTAGACCTTCTTCGCGTACGTCTCCTGGGTAAGGCGCGCCGCGCGCCAGCCGCTCACCGACACGAAGATCAGCACCACGTCCTGCTGGGTGATCGGCACCGAGCTCTCGAGCACGTCCTTCAGCAGGGCCCGCCGCTCGGCGAGCCGGAGGTCCTCGAGCAGCATCTTCATCGCGTCCCGGTGGCCGGGGTAGCGGACGGTCTTGTAGTTCAGGCTCTCGACGCGGCCGAGCATCGACTCGCCGAGCGTGCCGAGGCCGCCCGAGGTGTTGAACGCCTCGTAGTCGATCCCGTCGAGCGAGAAGCGCTCGAGCCCCTCGAGCGGGAGGAGCTCCACGAGGCGTCCGTCGCGGATGGCATCGCACGGGTTGCAGTACTCGTTGATGAGCCCGTCGGTGCTCCAGGTCAGGTTGTAGCGGAGGGCGTTGACCGGGAACTGCGGCAGGGCGCCGACGCGCAGGTGCACCTCCCGCAGCCGTTCGAACCGGTTGGACAGGTCGTTCGCCGCGATGCTGACGAAGCCCGGCGCGAGGCCGCACTGCGGGACGACGGCGCTCTCGGCCCCCTCGGCGAGCGCGCGGACGGCCCTGGTCGTCTCGATGTCCTCGGTCAGGTCGAAGTAGTGGACGCCCGCGTCCACGGCGAGCCGCGCGACGGCCGGATTGAGGTAGAAGGGGAGCGCCGAGATCACGGCCTCCTGCCCCTCGAGCAGCCGGCGGAGGGCATGGTCGTCGGCGAGGTCGGCGAGCTCCCGGCGGATCCGCCCGTCCGGGACGAGGTCGAGGAAACGGCCCTCGTTGTCGGCCACCGTGACCTCGCGGTCGCCGTCCTCGGCCAGCAGGTCCACGATCGCCGCGCCGATCTTGCCCGCTCCGAGCACCAGCACCTTCGCCACGCCGCGACCTCCCGGGATGCGGGCGGAGCCTACCCAGCGACGAAGAAGTCGCGGCAGGCAGTCTCGTGGTCGTCGCGGGTCACGCGGGCGAGCGTCACCTCGGCCGGCCAGCCGGGCTGCGGGGCGCCCGCGTCCTCGGGCGGGGCGGTGACGACCGCCTGCCAGCGCATGACGCTGACCGCCCAGCCGACCTCCTCGAAGTCGAGCCAGAGGTCGTGGAGGAGGTCCGGCGGGCCGATCAGCAGGTAGCTCGTGGGCGCCGGGCGCTCCCCCGCGCGCTCGGGCCCGGATCCTCCGGCCTCCATGACGCCATGGTAGGCGCGCCACCGCCGGCGTGGTGTGCGCCGGGCGCCGGCCGTACGCTCAGGGGCGTGGAGCAGTCCCTCGGCCAACGGCTCCGACGGGGGCTGGCGGCGTCCGGAGCGGTCCTCCGGCTCGTCTCCGCCCGCCAGGCGGCCCGTCCCTGGCGCGCCGCGCTCGTGCTGGCGGGCATCGCGCTCGCCATCGCCGCGCTGGGAGTCGCGGTCGGCGGCGGCCTGGTCGCCGGCGACCTGCGCGCGAAGCGGGGCCTCGCTTCGCTCCCGGACCAGGAGCGGACGCTGCGGGTGGACGCCTTCGACCTGCGGCCCGGGGGCGGCCAGCGGGCGCTCGACCGGGTCGGCACCGGCGCGCTGGCCGACCTCGGCGTCCGGGACCCGGCGCGGGCGGTGCTGTTCCGCGGCGCCGACATCGGCGGCCGGGCCGTCGAGCTGGCCGGCGTGGCGCCGCTCCCGCGCTGGATCGCGCTCGCCTCCGGCCGTGCGCCGGGCCCCTGCCGGCCGGCGCGCTGCGAGATGGTCCAGGTGGACGGGCGGCCGGTCGAGCGCGTCGATGCGTCCGATGTGCGCCTGGTCGTCGTCGGCCGCGGGCGCCTGCGATCCACCGTGCCGTTCGGCACCGACGTCCGCTCCGGCGCGGGCGGCCTCGCGCCCGGGACGCCGATCCTCGTCGCCGGCGACGTCCGCGGGCTCGCCGACCTGGGGGGGCTCTCGTTCCTCTACCGCACGGCGTCCTGGTCCGCGCCCCTCGACACGGGCGCGGTCCACCCCTGGCTCGTCGACGGGATGCTGGCCCGCGAGCGCGCCGTGCAGGACCGCCTCTTCGCCTTCGGCTCCGGCTCCGCCATCACGCTGACCGCGCCGGACCAGGCGCTGCTCGACGCCCGGAGCGCCGGGCGGGTCGCGAGCCGTCGGCTCCTGATCGTCGGGGGTGCGTGCGCGGCGCTCCTGGCCGGCTTCGCGCTCCTGGCCGCGGGCGCGATGCGGCGCGACCTGGCAGATGAGCGGGCGCGCCTGGCCCAGCGCGGAGGACGGACGTTTCACCGTGCCCTGCTGACGGCCGCCGAGTCGGCCTGGGTCGCGCTCGTCGCCGGCGTCGTGGCGCTCGCGCTCGCGGTCGCGGGCGTCGCCCTCGCCGCGCGCGCCGCCGACCTGCCCGCCGACGCCGTCCTCAGCCACTCCGTGCTCGCCCCGCACGGGATCTGGGTGCTCGCGCTCGCGACGCTCCTCGCCGCGGCCGGCCTGGCCATCGCGGCGAGCCTGTCGGCGGAGGGCGAGGCCCGGGTGGGGCGTCTGCGCCTCGGCGACGTCGTGGCGATCGGGGCCGTCGCCGCGGTCGCGCTCGCCGCGGCCCGGGGAGGCGCACGTGCCGACGCGCTGGCCTCGGGCGACGTCGACCCGCTGATCCCAGCGCTCCCGATCCTCGTGTCGCTGGCGGCCGGCATCCTCACCGCCCGCGTGGTCGGCCCGGCGCTCCGCCTCGCCGAGCGCGGGTCCCGGCGAGGGCCGCTCGCCCTGCGCCTCGCGCTCGTGTCGCTGGCGCGGCGTCCGGGGCGGGCGGCGATGACGGCCGCCTTCCTCGTGGTGGCGCTCGGGCTGGCCGCGTTCGCGGGCTCGTACCGGGCCACCCTCGCGCGGGGCGAGCGCGACCAGGCGGCCTACCGCGTGCCACTCGACATGACGCTCGCCCCCGGCCCGTCCAGCGCCGGTCCGCTGGAGGCCGCGCCGCTCTCCGCCTACCGTCGGCTGGGCGGCGGCGGCGAGGCGCTGCCCGTGCTGCGGGCCCCCGTCAACGTCGCCGGCATCGGCAGCCTGCTCACCCCGACGACGCTGATCGGCGTGCCGGCCGACGGACTGGGCTCCCTGCACGGCTGGCGGCCGGACTTCGCCCCGGCCTCGCGCGACGAGATCGCCCGCCTCCTCTCCGGCCCCGCCCCGGCCGGCCTGCGGGGCGCGGCCATCCCGGCGGGCACGCGCACGCTCGCGGTCTCGGTCGCCCGCTCCGGCGGCCCCCTCGTGCTCTCGCTCGTCGTGCAGGGGCGGGACGGGCGTGTCAGCCGCCTGCGGCTCGGGGAGCCGGCGAGCGGGGGGACGCTCGTGGCCGCCGTCCCGGCCACGATCCGCGGCGCGCGGATCGTGGCGCTCGAGGCGTCGCTGCGGCCGGCCGATCAGTTCGGCCTCCTGCACGCCGAGGCCGAGGGCCACGGTGGTCCCGCCATCGCCGGGCGGCTGCGTCTCGGGCCGCTGGTGGCCCGCGGCGCGGGCGCCGCCCACCCCCTCGTGACGTGGACGGGATGGGCCGGCCGCGGCGGCCTGCGGGGCTCCGGCGGCGAGGTCGGATATGCGCTCGGCGGCGAGAGCACGGCGCTCCTGCGCCCGGAGCAGCCCTTCGATCGCAAGGCCGTACCGTTGCTCGCGAGCGCGGACCTGGCCGCGGCTGCCGGTGTCGGCGCTCCGCTCGACGTCGAGCTTCCAGGCGGCCAGGAGGTCCACGGCCGGATCGTCGCCGCGGCCCGGCACTTCCCGACCGCCCCGGACGACGGGACGGGGTTCCTCGTCGCGGACCAGCGGAGCCTGGCCGCCGCGATCGACGCGGACGACCCCGGCGCGGGCGAGGCCACCGAGGTCTGGGTCGGCGCCTCCTCAGATGCCGCCCGGCGCCGCCTGGCCGCCGCGGCCCGGCGCCCGCCGTTCGCGGGTCTCGAGCGGGCTGACCGTGGCGCGGTCCAGGCGGACCTCGCGGCCGACCCGCTCTCCCGCGGCATCCTCGTCGCCCTCGAGGTCACCGCCGGGCTGGCAGTGGCGCTCGGGCTCGCCGGGCTGCTCCTGTCGCTGGCCGGCGACATGCGGGACGAGCGGCCGCACTTCGCCGACCTCGAGGCGCAGGGCGTCGGCCCGGCCACCCTGCGGGCCGAGCTGCGCCTCAGGACGCTGGTCGTGGCCGCCATCGGCGTGCTCGGCGGGCTCGCCCTCGGGGCCGCCCTGGCCGCGCTCGTCGTGCGCCTGGTGCTCCTGACGGCCGGGGCCGACCCTCCGACCCCGCCGCTCGTGCGCTCGATGGGGTGGGGGTGGACCGGCATCGGCCTTGCCGCCTTCGCCGTCGCCGCGACGGCCCTCGTGTTGATCGCCACGGCGTCCGCGTTCCGGTCACGCCCGGTTCCGGCAGCGGGGGGTCGGCGATGAGCGCCGTCGCCGTTCGCGACCTCTTCCGCGTCTACCGCACTGCCGAGGGCGACGCTCCCGCCCTCCAGGGCGTCACGCTCGACGTGCGGGAGGGGGAGATGGTGGCGCTGATCGGGCCGAGCGGCTCCGGGAAGAGCACGCTCGTCCGCGTGCTCGCGGGTCTCGAGCGCCCCAGCGCCGGCTCGGCGGAGATCCTCGGCGCCGACCTCGGCCGCATGTCGGAGCGACGCGCCGCCGGTTTCCGCGCATCCCGCCTCGGCCTCGTCGACCAGGACGCCGGGCGGGGCCTGCCGCCGGACCTCGCGATCGCCGACGGCGTGGGCCTCCAGCTCTCCCTGCTCGGAGCGCCGCGGGACGCGGCCCGCCTGCGGTCACGGGAGCTGCTGGAGCGCGTCGGCCTGGAGGACGCGGCCGGTGCTCGCCCCGACGAGCTCTCCGGCGGCGAGCGCCAGCGGGCGGCCGTTTGCGCGGCGCTCGTCCACCGGCCGGGCCTGGTGCTCGCCGACGAGCCGACCGCGGAGCTCGACGTGGCGAGCGCGGCGGAGGTCCACCGCCTGCTCCGCGAGCTGTCACGCGAGTCCGGCGCCACCGTGGTCCTCGTGTCCCACGACCCGGCCTCTGCGGAGGCCGCCGACCGCACGCTCCGGATCGCGGACGGGCGCCTCGCCGAGGAGCGGGCGGGCGGCGCCGCGCGGCTCGTCGTCGGCCGCGGCGGGTGGGTGCAGCTGCCGGAGGACCTGCGGCGCGGCGCCGGGGTCGGCGGCCAGGTCGTCGCCGAGGAGCATCCGGACGGCCTGCTCCTGCGCCCTGCCGGCGCTGCGCCCCAGACGCCGGCGGCCGAGGCGCCCGCGCCCCGCCCGGCAGCCCCGAGCGCGGCCACCGTGGCGGAGATCGAGGGCGTCCGGCGCCTGGTCGGATCCGGCCGGCGCGCGCGCCTGGTGCTCGACGGTGTCTCCGCCCGCATCCCGGCCGCCGCGCTGACGGCGGTGACCGGCCGCTCGGGGAGCGGCAAGACGACGCTGCTCCGCCTCGTCGCGGGCCTCGACCGGCCGGACGCCGGGCGCGTCGTGGTGCTCGCACAGGACCTCGCCGGGCTCGACCGCGAGGGGCTGGCCGCGTTCCGGCGGGACCACCTCGCGCTCGTCGCGCAGGAGGTCGGGCTGGTGCCGTTCCTCAGCGCGCTCGAGAACGTGACCCTCGGCCTTGGGCTCCGCGGCAGGCGCGGTGCCAGCGCGGAGGAGGCTGCGCGGGCGTGGCTCGTGCGCCTCGGGCTGGGGGAGCGCCTTCGCCAGCGGGTCGAGCGCCTGTCGGCCGGCGAGCGGCAGCGCGTGGCGCTCGCGCGGGCGCTTGCCCCCGCGCCGGAGCTGGTGCTCCTGGACGAGCCGACCTCGAAGCTCGACCGGGCGAACGCGGCCGCGGTCGCGCGCGAGCTGGCGGACATCGCCCGTGGAGGCACGGCGATCGTCTGCGCCACCCACGACCCCCTCGTCATCGCGCTCGCCGAGGCCGAGATCGCGCTCGGCGGCGGACCGCCGCCGAGCGCGGCCACGTAGGGTCCCGCGATGCCCGGCTACCACTCGGTGGTGGGTGAGATCAGCCTGATCTGGCACGACGTCCACGCCTACCACGGCGACGTCATGCTGCTCAGCCTGGACACGGACGAGCCGCTCGCCCAGAGCACGTTCGAGATCCGCGGCGCGCTCGCGGGGCGCCTCGAGGGCACGCTCGCCGAGGGCATGCGCGTGCGGGTCGACTGCCGCCCCGAGACCGTCGAGCTCGTGAACCAGGAGACGGGGGAGACCCACGACGCCGACCGCCCGGTGGTGGTTGACGTGGTGGTGCTGGAGGGCTCGGCCCCGGCGGCCTAGGGGAGGATCAGGTGCGAGTCCCCGAGCTCGTGCCAGCGGTAGCCCGAGGCCAGCGCGGCCGCGTACGAGCGCTCGGCCAGCTCCCTGCCCGCCGCCGCCTCGACGAGCAACAGATGCGAGCCCTCCGGCTCGTGCCAGCCGGTCACCAGCCCGTCCACCGCGCGCAGGCCCCGCTCGGGCGTCACCATCAGCTCGGTCCAGCCCTCGCCGGCGGCGACCTCGCCGTCCTCGACTGCCACCGTCTCAAGCGCGCGCACGACCGTCGTGCCGACGGCGATCACCCGGCCGCCCCCCGCCCGGGCGCCGTTGACCGCCGCGGCGGTGTGCGGCGGAACCCGGTAGCGCTCGGCGGCCGGCGGCTCGCCCCGCTCGAGCGAGGAGACGCCGGTGTGCAGGACCAGCGGGGCGATCGCGATGCCGCGCGTGACGAGCGCGGCAACGATCGCCGGCGTGAACGGCCGCGCGGCGCTCGGCATCTCGGCGCTCCCCGGCTCCAGGGCGAAGGCCGTCTGGTAGGCCTCCATCGGCCAGTCGCCGGAGTGCGCGTAGCGGATCGGGCGCCCGTGGCGCTCGAGGTACACCAGGAGCGGCGCGGGAAGCTCGAGCTCGGCCTCCCAGAGCCGGGTGCCGGGACGCGGCCGGCGCGTTACCAGGCGGGCTCCGCCACCTGCCGGGAGTTCGAGCTCCTCCCCGGCACGCCCGCCGGTGAAGCGGCGGCGCTCGGGGGTGCGAAGCTCGGCGACCCACTCGCGCTCGGGGTCGCCGCCCGGGACCGGCGTGGACAGGTGCAGGTCGAGCCGCTCGCCGTCCGGCCGGCGCGCCGGCAGGGAGGCGGGGAGCGTGGCCGAGGTGTTGACGACCACGAGGTCACCCGGAGCGAGCAGCTCCGGGAGGTCGGCGAAGCGCCGGTGCTCGATCGAGCGGTCGCGGCGGTGGGCCACCATCAGGCGCACGGCGCTGCGGGCCCCGCCGACCCACTCGGGCGGCGTCTCGGCGACGAGCGCGGGCGGAAGCTCGAAGGCCAGCGGCCGCGCGGCGGCGGGTGCCTCGGCGCTCATCGGGCCGGCGCCCCGAGCTCGCGCGCCACATAGCGGCCGGAGGGCTGCTCGCCCTCGATCAGCGCAAGGAAGCCCGGGACGCTCGCCTCGGGCGGCAGGCGGTCCGAGATGTCCTCCCCGGGGAAGGCGTCCTGGTGCATGCGCGTGCGCATGTCGCCCGGGTCCACCACCAGCACCCGCACCGCCGGCTCCTCCGCGCCGAGCACCCGCGAGAGCTGCTCGAGCGCCGCCTTGGCCGCACCGTACGCGCCCCAGCCGGCATACCCTTCGACGGCGGCGTCCGACGTCACGTTGACCACCGTCCCGCCGGCCCCCCGCAGGGCCGGGAGCGCCAGTTGGGTCAGAGCCAGGGGCGCGACCGCGTTGTCGTGGAGCGTGGCGTCGAGCGCGGCGAGGGGCAGGGTCGCCAGGGCCGGGAGCGGCGTGGGCCCGAGCGTCCCCGCGTTGTTCACGAGCAGGGCGAGGTCCCCGCGCTCCGAGGCCAGCTCGACGATGCGCCGGCGGTGGGCCTCGTCGGTCACGTCGCCGGCGATCGCCACCACCTCAGCGGTGTGGGCGCCCTGGGTCGGCCACGCCTGCTCGAGCTCCGCCGCCGTCCGGGCCGTCGTCACCACCCGCCAGCCCCGCTCGGCCAGCGCCTCGACGAGCGCTCTCCCGAGCCCGCGGGATCCCCCGGTCACGATCGCAGTCGCCATCTCGCCTCCCCGGTTCCGCTCGTGCGTTCTGCGACGACCCTATTCCTCCCGCAGCAGAAAAACAAGCTATAACTGCTTCAAATGTGGACTTCGCTGGACTACGATCCGCGCGTGGCCGACGCGCCCCTCGACAACCTGCCGGCGACGCGGCGCGCGATCCTGTTGGCGCTGCGGCGCCACGGCGAGATGAGCGTCGAGCGCCTCGCCGAGGCGCTCGAGATCACGCCCAGCGCAGTCCGCCAGCAGCTCGCCCCGCTCGGGGCCGCGGGCCTCGTGGAGCAGCGGGCGGAGCGGCGCGGCCAGGGCCGGCCGACCCATCTCTACCGCCTCGGCGCCGCGGCTGAGGGCCTCTTCCCGAAGACGTACGACCAGCTGGCCGGTGAGCTGATCGGCTACATCGACGCGCGGGAGCCGGAGCTGGTGAGCGACGCGTTCCGCCGCCGCGGCGAGCGCCGCGTCGAGCAGGCCCGCGAGCGCCTCGCCGGCCGCGACTTCGACGAGCGCGTCCGCGAGCTCACGCGGATCCTCGACGAGGACGGCTACCTCGCCGACGCCGAGCGCCGTCCGGACGGGACCTGGGTCGTCACCGAGCACAACTGCGCGATCCTCGCGATCGCCCGCCGCTATCCGCACGCCTGCTCCAGCGAGATCGACTTCCTGCGGGCCGCGCTGCCGGACGCCGAGATCGAGCGGGTCGCCCACATGGTCGCGGGCGCGCACGTGTGCTCCTACACGGTTCGCCCGGCGCGCCCGGCGCGTGGCCGCCGCCGCCGGGCCCCGGCCGCCGCCTAGCTTCCGCCTGGGCGCGACCGGCCGGATGGCACGGGCGCACGGGTTGCGGTATGGATAGCGCCACGCCCGCAGGGCGGGCGAGGCGGCGAATCGTCCTGGGAGGGGGGACATGAACGCACGAGGCAGGCGCCGGGTCATGGCGATCGCCGGAGCAGCGGCCGTGGGAGTGGCCCTGTGGGTGCCGACGTCGGCCTTCGCGCACTCCAAGCTCACGAGCCCGGCGTCCCGTGACAACTTCGACGGGAACCTCAACACCGGCCCGTGCGGCGCGGGCGGCGCCACCCGCGTCGGGCCCTCCGTCGACCTGACGCCGGGCGCGACCTACACGGTCACGTGGGCCGAGAGCATCGCCCACCCGCCGGAGACCTACGATCTCAACTTCTCCACGGCCGGCGACACGACCGGCTTCGTCCCGCTCATGACCGGGATCGCATCGACGGGGGTCGGCTCCCAGTCGGTGCAGGTCGTGCTGCCGAACCAGGAGACGGACAACGGGACGATGCAGCTGGTCCAGAACGGCTCGCCGGCGGGCCTGGCGACGTACTTCTCCTGCGCCAACGTGCGCCTGGTCACCCCGCGGGTCTCGATCGACGACGTACAGGTGGGCGCGGGTGGGACGGCGACGTTCACGATCAGCATCCCGGCTGCGCGCGGCGACGACGTCACGGTCAACTTCGCCACCGCCAACGGCACGGCGTCGGCCGGCGCCGGCTTCCAGGCCACGCAGGGCACGGCGACGATCAAGGCCGGGACCACCAGCGCACTGGTGACCGTGCCGACGCTCGGCGGCCCCGCCGCCACCGGCACCTTCGCGGTCAACCTCTCGGGGCCGCCCTCGGTGATCTTCACCAAGGGGACCGGCACCGGGACCATCGTCGCCGCCAACGTGCCCGACACGACCCCGCCGTCGCTCGTGATCTCACGCGTGCACACCGTCAAGCTGCGGGCCACCCTGGCCGCGGTCACCGTGCCGGTGACCTGCTCGGAGGACTGCACGCTCACCTCGCGCCTGGTCATAACGCGCAAGGTGGCCAAGGGCCTCGGAATCCGCGCGAAGGCCGCCACGGTCCAGGTCGGCTCGGCGACCGTGCAGCTCACCGCCCTCAAGCCGGCCCAGGTCAAGGTGCGCCTGACCGCCGCCGCGAAGAAGGCGTTCAAGAGCGTGCGGAAGCTTTCGTTGACGCTCACGACCGTGGCGA
>DATFWK010000046.1:0-6587 GCA_035259345.1 Miltoncostaeaceae bacterium
GGGTCGACGTCTTCGAGCACGTGACCAAGGTGTCCGACGAGACGGTGCCCATGCGGGTGTGGTCGTTCGGCGTGAACGGCCGCTTCGAGCGCGGCACGGGCGTCTCGCCGCCCATGGTCGTCAACCAGGGCGACAAGGTGGACATCACGTTCGTCAACGGCGCCTCCAAGGCGATGGGCGTCGACCTGGCCCACTCACTCGACCTGCACGCGGCCGAGCTCGCGCCGAACGTCGCCTTCAAGACGATCGCGCCGGGCCAGCGTGAGCACATCCAGTTCGTCGCGAGCCACCCGGGCGTCTTCCTCTACCACTGCGCGACCGAGCCGATGGTCATGCACCTCGGCCAGGGGATGGCCGGCATGTTCGTGGTCAAGCCGAAGGGCCTGCCGCACGTCGACAAGGAGTACTGGCTCCTGCAGCAGGAGTACTACCCGGGCAAGCCCGGGCAGGACGGCGACTACAACGCGATGATGGCCCGAAACCCGTCCGTGGTCGCGTTCAACGGCTACGGCTTCCAGTACCGGGAGTGGCCGATCCGCGTGCACACCGGCGAGAAGATCCGGGTGTACCTGGCCAACGTCGGGCCGAGCCTGTCGGAGTCGTTCCACGTGATCGGCGCGGTCTTCGACCGCACGGACATCGAGGGGATGATGGGATCGAGCTCCCAGGCCGTGAGCCTCGCGCCGGCGCAGGGCGGCTGGGTCGACTTCTCGCTCAAGCAAAAGGGCGCCTACCCCTTCGTGACCCACGACTTCGCGGACATGGCCCGCGGCGCGATGGGGGCCTTCGTCACCCAAGACGTTCCGGCCACGGCCGCGCAGGGGTTCTGACCCCGGCTACGCCGTTGCGCGCACCAGCCACATCCGATTGGCAAGCGGACGCCCGACCCGCGCGATCTCGGCGCGGGTCGCGGCCTCCGCGGCGGCGAGCGAGGCCTGCGGGATCCGCTCCCCGTGGACGTGCAGCACGGCTCGCCAGCACGCGTCGGGCCCGGGGTAGCGCAGGCGGGCGACCCGGGAGCTGAGCTCCACGGCCGGGAACCCGGCCTCGCGGACCAGCGTCTCCAGCCGCGCCGGACCACCTCCGCGGTGCGCGCGGACGCCGTGCTCACATGACCACGGCCTGGATCCAGGACTCGCAGACGGCGGCCACAGAGGCCTCGTACCCGCGGAAGACGTGGTCCGCGCCAGGGATCGTCACGACCCGGACGCTCGGCGCTCCGGCGCCCCTCGCGATCTCGGCAAGCTCGGCGCCCTCGTCCGGGGCGATGATCTCGTCCTCGCCGGCCTGGACCAGCGCGATCGGCACGCGCACGCCGCCGATGCGCTCGGCCGAGACCGCATGCGTTGCCTCCGGGCCGCGGCTGAACCACCAGGTGCGATAGGTCCAGATCTCGCTGTGCTCGGGCTCCGGGGTGGGGCCGCTCGCCCGCTCCACGGTGAAGATCCGGTCCTCCGCGTCGTCGTCCTCCGGGTCGGGCGCCAGCACCCTGCGCGCCTCGTCGGCGACGGCCTCGTAGCCCGGCCGCGCCCCGTTGCGCTCCCAGCGGCGCCGGAGCGACAGCGGGAGCGAGCGCGGATGGGCCAGGGTGCACAGGCCGACGACCTCCGGCGGCGCCCGGAGGGCCTGGTAGTTGGTCACCATGGTCGCCCCCATGCTGTAGCCGACCAGCACGACCCGCTCGTGCCCGAGCCGCCGCAGCACGACCAGGGCCGCGTCGAGGTCGAGCGGCGTCCGGTGGAAGAGGCCCGTGCCGAAGAAGGCGCCGTAGTTGGCCATCCGCGTGTTCACGGTCAGCACGCTGAAGCCGGCCTGGGCCAGCCCCAGCGCGACCCGGCGCGGCAGCCCGCCCACGTAGTTGCCGACCGACCCGTGCACCACGAGGGCCGCCAGCCGCCGGCGCGCCGCGTCGCCTCCGCGGGGGCGGAGGTAGAGGCCGTCCCAAGCGTGGCCGTCCGCCGTCTCGAGCACGACGGGCTCCGTGACGAGCGCGCGGTCGTCGCGGCCGAAGACGGCGCGCCGCAGCCCGGACTCGGCCCGGCGCGGCCTCAGGCCCGGTCCGCGAGCCACCTGAGCGCCGTCTCCACCGTCGCGATCTCCGCGCCCTCGAACGTGTGGTCGGCACCCTCGATGAGGGCGACCTCGACGTCCCCATTGCCCGCCTCGCGGGCCACGGCCGCCAGCGCCTCCGCCTCCCCGGGATCGACCACCGGGTCGTTCGTGCCCTGGATGAGCAGGAGCGGCACCCCGACGCCGCCGATCTGGCGATGGGTCATCGCCGCCTCCGCCTCCGGCCCGCGGGAGTGCCACCACGTGCGCCACGTGTAGACCTCGCTGTCGCCGGGCCGCCGGGTCGGCCCCCGGCTCTGCTCGATCACGAAGAGCCGGTCCGGGCGCGCGCCCGCCGGGTCGTCGCCGATCGCCGCCCGGACGGTTGCGGCGAGGTCCTCGTAGGAGGGGTCCGAGCCGAAGTGGTCGCACCTCGCCTGCATCGACTCCGGAAGGCCCCACGGCGCGCCGAACGCGACGACGCCGCGCAGGTTCTCCGGGCGGCGCGAGGCGGCGAAGCGGATCGCGAGGGCCGCGCCGCTCGAGTACCCGGACAGCACGAGGTCGTCGTGGCCGTGCTCGCAGAGCCACGCCACCGCGGCGTCGAGGTCGGCCAGCGCGCTCTCGAAGATCGCGCCGCCGAAGAGCTGGCCGACGTTGCCCATCCGGGTCTCCATCACGAGCGTGGGGTAGCCGCCGCGGGCGAGCGGCCCCGGCACGAACCGCAGCGTGCCGACCAGGAAGTTCCCCATGATCCCGTGGACGTGGAGGATCGCGGTGCGCCGGCCGCTGCGCCGCTCGCGCACCCGGGTCGCGCGGTCGTCGACGTGGAAGAGCGCGTCGTGCGCCTCCCCGTCCGCCGCCGTGAGCGTTACGAGCTCCCGCGCCACCGCCGGCTAGGCAGGGACGGCGACGCCGGGGTCGACGCGCTCGACGTCGCCGAGCGGCATCTGGAGGAAGCGGCTCCCGAGGTCGCGGAAGCTCCCCGCGTCGCCGCTCGCGGCGAAGCGGTACGTCCCCTCGGCGCCCGGCGGGCGCAGGAGCCCCCGTCGCATGAGCCCTTCCCCCACCTCCCGCGCGATCTCCTCCCCGGACTTGACGAGCGCGACGCCCTGGAGCCGGCGGCGCAGGAGCTTGTCCACCATCGGGTAGTGGGTGCAGCCGAGGATAACGGTGTCCACGCCCGCGACGAGGAGGGGCTCGGTGTACTCGCGCACGAGCGCGACGACCGTCTCGCTGTAGGGGTCGCCGCCCTGGATGGCCGGGGCGAGGCGCGGGCAGGCCACGCTGGTCACCTCCACGCCGGCGTCGTAGGCGTGGATCATCCGCTCGTACGAGCCGGAGGCGACGGTCGCCTCGGTCGCCATCAGCCCCACCCGCCGGTTGCGCGTGCTCTGCACCGCCGCGTGGGACTCCGGCCCCATGACGCCGATCACCGGCACCGGCAGCGTCGTCTGGAGCACGTCGAGCGCCGCGGCGGCCGCGGTGTTGCACGCGACGACGACGAGCTTCGCGTCCTGGTCCACCAGCCACCGGCCGATGGCGAGGGCGCGGGCGCGGAGTTCCTCCGGCGGTCGCTCCCCGTACGGGAACCAGTCGGTGTCGCCGAAGTAGACGAAGTCCTCCTGGGGGAGGGCGGCCAGGCACTCGTCGAGCACCGTGAGCCCGCCCACGCCCGAGTCGAAGACCCCGATCGGTTGCTCGGGCAGAGCCAGAGGTCCACCTCGCTGGGCATCGTTGAAACGGCCGCGACTACCATAGTCGCGTGAGCCGGACGGTGGCCGTGCGATACCTGTTCAACCGCACGTGCCCCTCGCACGAGGCGGGCCTCGAGCTGCTCCTGCGCGCGGGCCGCGCGGCCGGGGTCGCCATCGATCTCGAGGTACACGAGGTGACCGCCGACGAGGAGGCCGAGCGCCTGCGCTTCGGGGGCTCGCCGACGTACCTCGTCGCCGGGCGCGACATCGCGGCGCTCCCGCAGGACGTGCCGTTCGCGGCCGAGAGCTGCCGCGCCTACCGGCTTCAGGGCGGGCGCATCGGCCCGCTTCCCGACATCGACGACCTGGTCGCGGCGCTTGCGGCGGCCGAAGGGGAGACCGCATGAGCCTGGCCATCGGAGACACCGCGCCGCCGTTCTCGCTGCCGACGACCGAGGGCGCCACCGTCTCGCTCGACGGCCTCGACGGGACGGCAGCCGTCGCCGTGGTCTTCACCTGCAACCACTGCCCCTACGCCCAGGCGTGGGAGGAGCGCATCAACGAGGTGGCCCGGGACTACGGCGGCCGCGGCGTCCGGCTGGTGGCGATCAACGCCAACGACGCGACCACCCATCCGGCGGACTCCTTCGAGGCCATGGTCCGGCGCGCCCGGGAGAAGGGCTACGTGTTCCCGTACGCACACGACGAGAGCCAGGCGGTGGCGCGGGCGTACGGCGCCGAGCGCACGCCCGAGGTCTTCCTCTTCGACGGCGACCGCCGGCTCGTCTACCACGGGGCCGTCGACGACTCCGCGGACCCCGGCGCCGTGAAGGTGCGCTACGTACGGGACGCGCTCGACGCGGTGCTCGCCGGCCAGGCTCCGTCCAGGGCGGAGACCGCGCCGGTCGGGTGCACGGTCAAGTGGCGTCGGTCGGGCTGAGCCCCCGGTAGCCGCCCCGGTAGTAGAGCAGGGGCTCGCCGTGGCGCACGTCGACCTGCACCACGCGGCCGACGAGGATCGTGTGGTCGCCGCCGTCGGCCGTGTCGTGGCGCACGCACGCGAGGCGGGCCAGGCCGACGTGCAGAAGCGGGGCGCCGAGCGGCCCCCGCTCGACCTCGAGGTCGTGGAAGCGGTCGTCCGACGGCCGCGCGAAGCGCTCGGACATCTTGCGCTGGCCCACTTCGAGCAGGTGCACCGCGAAGGCCGGCGCCCCGACCAAGGGGTCGTGCGAGCCCGCGTCGCGCGCGATGCAGACCAGTACCAGCGGTGGCGCGAGCGACACGGACGAGAACGAGGAGCAGGTCATGCCCACCGGCCCGTCCGGTCCCTCCGCCGTCACGACGGAGACCCCGCTCGCCCAGCGGGAGAGCGCGGCGCGGAAGTCGTCCGGCGAGACGGACCCCAGCGGGCGATCCGGCTGCAGTCGTTCCGCGGGACTCGACACCGGGGGCCATCGTAGCCGAGGCGGCGTGTCTCACATCGCTTTGACGCGGTTGCACGATGTGAGCCAGCGGTTAAGTAACCGTTGACACACATTTCGCCGGATTCATAGCGTTCCGGCGTCGGCGGCCCGCGGGGGGACGGGGGCGCCGTCCGGTGACGTGTTCCGGGTCCCCGTAACCGTTTTCGCAGGAGGACCGCATTCCGATGATCCGATCCAGGAAGACCTGGCTCGTCGGGCTCGTCGTCGCGGCCGCCGCAGCGACGCTGGGTGCCCTCGCATCCACCGCCTCGGCCGCGGACATCACGCTGAAGTTCGCCTACGTGACCGGGCCCACCCACCCGTACGGCGTCACGATGGCGCAGTTCAAGCGGCTCGTCGAGACGAACTCCAACGGCCACATCGCCGTACAGCTCACGCCGCTCTACCCGGGCGGCGACATCCCGCTGCTCAACGACATCAAGGGCGGCAGCCAGGACGGCGGCGCCGTCTCGACCGCCGTGTTCGCCCAGACCGGCACCGCGACCGGGCAGACGCGCATCAAGAACTTCGTCGCCCTGCAGATGCCGTTCCTCATCGACAGCTACGGGCTCGAGAGCCGCGTCATCTCGAACTCGAGCGGCATCGCCAAGCGCATGCTCAACCTCAACTCCGCGGGCCTGCAGGGCCTGGCGCTGTTCGAGGGGCAGATGCGCCAGCTGGTGAGCAAGGGAGCGCCGATCCGCACGCTCGCAGACCTCAAGGGCAAGAAGATGCGGACCGTGCAGTCCGACATCCTCAACGACAACGCGGTGGCGCTGGGCATCTCCCCGACGCCGCTCGCGGTCGGCGACGTGACCCAGGCCCTCGCCAACAACACGGTCACCGGCGTCGAGGCCAACTCGGCCCTCGTGCTGACGAACCGCTGGGCGCAGGCGCCGGCGGGCGCGAACCACATCACGCTGCTGAACTGGTTCCCGTTCCCGGCCGCCGTGGTCATGAACCAGGCCAAGTGGGGCTCGCTGAGCGCCGCCGACCAGGCGACCATCACGAACGCCGCGAAGGACCTGCCCGCGTTCTCGGTCGACCTGAACAACAGCCCCGCGTTCACGCAGGGGACGCAGGCGACGCTCTGCGCCGCGCCGAACAACGTCAGGTACTACCGCCTGCCGCAGTCCGAGCGGAAGAAGTTCATCGCCGCCTCGCAGGGTGTCTACAAGAAGTGGCTCAAGGACCGTCAGGTCGGCCCGTACATCCGGGCGATCCAGGCGATCAAGGCACGCGGCCACTTCGCCCGGGGGGTCACCGACTCTCCGCCGGCGAGCTGCATGGAGCAGTGAGCCGGAGCTGATCCTCCGACGACGCACCATCGCGAGCGCCGTGTCGGCCGTCCTGGCCGGCGCGGCGCTCGTCGCGTCTG
>DATFWK010000047.1:0-5046 GCA_035259345.1 Miltoncostaeaceae bacterium
CCGCTGCCGCCCGGTTGACAGTTGCTTGGAATTCCGAATAATAGAGGACGGACGCCGCGTCACCACGAGGAGGGCCGAAAATGGCCGTTCGGGCATCCGGATCCACCTTGACCTCCCTCACCACCGGCCCCGACGTCGCACCCGGGCGCAGCATCTCCGGGCGCCCGGTCGAGGTCGCCTACGACGGGCCGGTCGAGCCGCCCCCGCCCCCGGGCGAGTTCCCCTACACGCGGGGCATCCACCCGGGGATGTACCGCACGCGCCTGTGGACGCTGCGCATGTTCGCCGGCTTCGGCACGCCGGACGACACCAACCGGCGCTTCCGGCGCCTCCTGGCCCAGGGCCAGACGGGGCTCTCGACCGCCTTCGACATGCCGACGCTGATGGGCTACGACCCGGACCACCCGCTCTCCGAGGGCGAGGTGGGCCGCGAGGGGGTCTCGGTCGCCCACGTCGGCGACATGCGCCGCCTGTTCGCCGGCATCGACCTCGGCGAGGTCTCCACCTCGATGACGATCTCCGGCCCGGCGCCGGTGGTGCTCGCGCTCTTCGTCGCCGCCGCCGAGGAGTCCGGCGTCCCCCGAGAGCGCCTCCGCGGGACGACCCAGACGGACATCCTCAAGGAGTTCATCGCGCAGAAGGAGTGGATCGTCCCCGAGCGGCCCTCGATGCGGCTCGTCGGCGACCTGCTCGAATTCTGCAGCGACGAGATGCCCGGCTGGTATCCGATCTCCGTGTCCGGCTACCACATCCGCGAGGCCGGGGCGACGGCCGCGCAGGAGCTCGCCTTCACGCTGGCGGACGGGGTCGCCTACGCCGAGGACCTGATCGCGCGCGGGATCGACCCGGACCGCTTCCTCCCCCGCTTCTCGTTCTTCTTCAACGCCCACATCGACTTCTTCGAGGAGATCGCGAAGCTGCGGGCCGCCCGGCGCCTCTGGGCGTCGCTCACGCGCGAGCGGCTGGGCGCGAGCGACCCGCGCTCGTGGCAGCTGCGCACGCACGTGCAGACCTCCGGGGTCTCCCTCACCGCCCAGCAGCCGCTGGTGAACGTCGCCCGCACGGCGATCGAGGCGCTCGCCGGCGTGCTCGGCGGCGCGCAGTCCCTCCACACGAACTCCTACGACGAGACCCTGTCGCTGCCGACCGAGCAGGCGGCGGGCGTCGCCCTGCGCACCCAGCAGGTGATCGCCCACGAGACCGGCGCCGCGAGCACGGCCGACCCGCTCGGCGGCTCGTACTACGTCGAGCGGCTGACGGACGAGATCGAGGCCGAGGCCCGCGAGTACATCCGGCGCATCGACGAGCGCGGCGGCATGGTGGCCTCCGTCGAGGAGGGCTACCCGCAGTCCGAGATCGCCGAGGCCGCCTACCGCTTCCAGCGCGACGTCGAGGCCGGCGACCGCAAGGTGGTCGGGGTCAACGCCTTCGTCGACGAGGACGAGGACGAGATCGAGCTGCACCGGCCCGACCCTGACGCGGAGCGCGATCAGGCCGAGGCGGTGCGGGCCCACCGCTCGGCCCGCGACGGCGACGCCTGCCAGACTGCTCTCAGGGCCCTGCGCACGGCATGCGAGGGCGAGGAGAACGTGATGCCGCACCTGATCGAGGCGGCACGGAGGGGGGCGACCTTGGGGGAGATGTGTGACACCTTCCGCGCCGTCTGGGGCGCGTACCGGGACCCCGCGCGATGGTGAGCCGCGAGGACGCGGTCATCGTCGACGCCGTGCGGACCCCCCTCGGGCGCCGCGGCGGCCGGCTCAAGGACTGGCACGCCGTGGACCTCGCGTCCGAGCCGATCCGGGCGCTCGTCGAGCGCACTGGCATCGACCCGGGGCTGATCGACGACGTGATCGTCGGCTGCCTCGACCAGGTCGGCGAGCAGGGCGCGAACATCGGCCGGCTGGCCGTGCTCGCGGCCGGCCTGCCGGAGAGCGTCCCCGGCACGACGATCGACCGCCAGTGCGGCTCCTCCCAGCAGGCCGCCCACTTCGCAGCGCAGGGCGTCATCGCCGGCGCGTACGACGTGGTGATCGCCGCCGGCATCGAGTCGATGTCGCGCGTGCCGTTCTGGTCCAACGTCCCGGACCCCGAGGCCGCCTACGGCCCGCGCTTCCGCGAGCGCTACCACCTCGCCGGCGGCGAGTTCATCCACCAGGGCATCTCCGGCGAGATGATCGCCGAGCGGTGGGAGATCGGGCGCGAGGAGATGGACGCGCTCGCCTACGAGTCGCACATGCGCGCCGCCCGCGCCACCGAGGAGGGGCGCTTCGAGCGGGAGATCCTGCCGCTGGCCGTGGCGGGCGAGAACGGCGACGGGATCATGCGGACCGACGAGGGCATCCGGCCGACGACGAGCCACGAGGCGCTCGCCAAGCTCAAGCCGGTCTTCCGCGAGGACGGCCGCCTCACGGCCGGGAACTCCTCGCAGATCACGGACGGCGCCGCGGCGCTGCTCATCACCTCGGCCCGGCGGGCGGAGGAGCTGGGCCTTCGGCCCCTGGCGCGCTTCCACGCGTTCGCGCTGGCCGGCGTCGACCCGATCGAGATGCTCTCCGGCCCGATCCCCGCGACGCGCAAGGTACTCGCGCGCGCCGGCATGGACGTGGACGACGTCGACCTGTTCGAGGTGAACGAGGCCTTCGCGTCGGTGCCGCTCGCATGGCAGCGAGAGCTCGGCGCGGACATGGAGCGCGTCAACGTGAACGGCGGCGCGATCGCGCTCGGGCACCCGGTCGGGGCCTCGGGCGCGCGCATCATGACCACGCTGGTGCACGAGATGGAGCGCCGCGGCGCCCGCTTCGGCCTCCAGACGATGTGCGAGGGCGGCGGCATGGCCAACGCCACGATCCTGGAGCGCTGCGCATGATCATCGAGATCACCGACCAGCAACGCGAGGTCCAGGCCATGGCGCGCGAGTTCGCCGCCAGGGAGATCGCGCCGCACTCCGCCGAGTGGAACGAGCGCCACCACGTCCCGGTCGAGGTGCTGCTCCGGATGGGCGAGCTGGGGCTGCTCGGCATCGTCGTGCCCGAGGAGCACGGCGGCGCCGGCATGGACCACGTGACGCTCTGCCTGGTCATGGAGGAGATCGCGGCGGCCGACGCCGGCCTCTCCACCGGCCTTGCCGTCCAGAACGGCCTCGGCCCGGAGCCGCTCCTGCGCTGGGGCACGCGCGAGCAGCGCGAGCGCTGGCTGCCCGAGATGGCCTCCGGGCGGCGCTTCGTGAGCTACGCGCTCACCGAGCCGGACGCCGGCTCCGACGTCGCCGGCATCAAGACCACCGGCACCCGCCAGCCGGACGGCGCCTTCCTCGTGAGCGGCACCAAGATGTGGATCACCGGCGGCGGCTACGCGAGCGTGTTCATGCTGTTCGCCCGCACCGAGGGCCCCGGGGCGCGCGGCATCAGCGCGTTCATCGCCGAGCCCGGCCCGGGGTTCACCGTCGGCCGCGAGCTGCCCAAGATGGGCCTTCACAGCTCCTCAACGGTCGAGCTGGCCTTCGAGGACTACCGGATCGAGGGCGACGCCATGCTCGGCGACCCGGGCCAGGGCATGCAGATCGCGCTCTCCGCCCTCGACGGCGGGCGCGTGACGGTGGCTGCGCAGGCCGTCGGCATCGCCCGGGCGGCGCTCGAGGTCGCGACCCGCTACGCCACCGAGCGCACGGCGTTCGGCGGCCCGATCGCCCGCTTCCAGGGCATCCAGTTCCCCATCGCCGACGTCGCGGCCAAGATCGACGCCGCGCGCCTGCTCACCCTCCACGCGGCCTGCCTCCAGGACCGCGGCGAGCCGGTCGCCGAGGCGGGCGCGAAGGCGAAGCTCTTCGCGAGCGCGGTCGCGGTCGAGGCGGCGAACGTCGCCGTCCAGACGCTCGGCGGCTACGGCTTCTCCGCGGAGTTCCCGGCCGAGCGGCTCTACCGCGACGCCAAGATCACCGAGATCTACGAGGGCACCAGCCAGATCCAGCGCATGGTCATCGCGCGGTCGCTGCTCGGCGACGCCGCGCGCGGCTAGCCGGGCCGGCCCGGCCGTCCTCCCCGCGCCATACGATCGCGGGGATGCGCGTGCTCCGCGATCCGCCGGACCTGCCGATCGCCCTCGAGGACGACCTTCTCGTGCACGCGGACAACATGCGCGTGCTGCCGCTCCTCCCCGCCGGCGCGTTCACGCTCGTCTACATCGACCCGCCGTTCAACACCGGGACCACGCGGCGCCTCGTCTCCGTGCGCGCGGTCGCCGACGAGGGCTCGTCCCGGCGGGGCTTCGGGGGGCGCCGCTACCGGACCGAGCAGGTCTCCGCGCACGCCTACGACGACCGCTTCGACGACTACCCGGCGTTCCTCGCGCCACGGCTCGAGGCGGCGCGCCGCCTGCTCTCCGAGCGCGGGACGATCTACGTCCACGTGGACCCGCGCGAGTCACACCGCGTGCGGCTGCTCCTGGACGAGATCTTCGGGCGCGCGTGCTTCCTGAACGAGATCGTCTGGGCCTACGACTACGGCGGCCGCCCGCGCCGGCGCTGGCCGGCCAAGCACGACACGATCCTGGTCTACGTCCGCGATCCCGACCGCTACCACTTCGACGCGGCGGCGGTGGAGCGCGAGCCCTACATGGCTCCCGGGCTAGTGACGCCGGAGAAGGCGGCGCGCGGCAAGCTGCCGACGGACGTCTGGTGGCACACGATCGTGCCCACCCGCGGCGCCGAGCGGACAGGCTACCCGACCCAGAAGCCGGAGGGGGTGCTGCGCCGCATCGTCGCCGCCTCGAGCGCGCCCGGCGACTGGTGCCTGGACTTCTTCGCCGGCTCGGGGACGCTCGGCGCCGTCGCCGCAGCGCTTGGCCGGCGCTTCGTGCTGGTGGACGACAACCCGGAGGCCGTGGAGATCGCGGCGGCCCGCCTGGGCGCCGCCGGCGAGGCCGCTCAAGCCGCGGGCGGCACAGACCGATGAATGGGGCGATGACCCGGCGGCGCACAGACACCCCGACGACGCAGGCTCGCGTGCGGCGCGCGCGGTCGCTCATGGCGGTCTGGCTCGCGTGCCT
>DATFWK010000048.1:0-12534 GCA_035259345.1 Miltoncostaeaceae bacterium
GCCTTCTTCCCTCACGCGGCGTTGCTGCGTCAGGCTTTCGCCCATTGCGCAAGATTCCCCACTGCTGCCTCCCGTAGGAGTCTGGGCCGTGTCTCAGTCCCAGTGTGGCTGATCGTCCTCTCAGACCAGCTACGCATCGTCGCCTTGGTGGGCCATTACCCCACCAACAAGCTAATGCGCCGCGGGCCCATCCAAGGGCGGAGGCCGAAGCTACCTTTTGCCGTCGCGACTTGGGCCGCGACGGATCATGCGGTATTAGCCCGGGTTTCCCCGAGTTGTCCCGCTCCCCTGGGCAGGTTGCCCACGTGTTACTCACCCGTTCGCCGCTGTACTCACCCCCGAAGGGGCTTTCTCGCTCGACTTGCATGTGTTAAGCACGCCGCCAGCGTTCGTCCTGAGCCAGGATCAAACTCTCCGTGAAGAGAACTTCGTGACCGGCACGCGGCGAGCCGCGGCGCGGTCGAAGTTTTTGATGCGCCCCCAGGAGCACGAGGCTCCCTGGCGCGTCCCCCGGTCGGCGCGGCTCGCGCCGGGCCGGACGGGTGACGAGGGTTCGCGATGAACCTGGCCATCGCTTGGTTGGCCGATCGGCGCCGAAGCGCGTCACGGCCGCGATGCACGCTGTTTAGTTTTCAAGGTTCGGGCGCCCGTTCACGGGCGCAGAACTCCTTGCGGCCGGAGCCGCACGGATCGAGGAGGATAGCACGCGCCGGACGCCCGTCAACCGTTCCCGGGCGTCTGCGTTTCTCGCTCGGAGCGGCCCTTCTCAGCCGCCCCGAGGCGTGCTTCCCGCCTCGTGCATGCTGACACGCGCGAAGCGCCGGCGCCCTGCGCGGAGCACGCGCCCGTCGAGGTCCGACGCCACGAGATCGAGCCCGCTCACCGGCTCGCCGTCGAGGGTGACCCCGCCCTGCTCGATGAGGCGCCGGGCCTCGCTGCGAGAGGCGACCCCGAGCCCGTCGACGAGCAGCGCCGGCAGGTGGACCGGGCCAGGCTGGACCTCGACGACCGCCATCTCCTCCGGCGCGAGGCGCTCGCGGAAGACCCGGTTGAAGCGCTCCTCGGCCCCCGCGCCGGCCCCCGCCCCATGGAAGCGGTCGACGATGAGCCTCGCAAGACGGCGTTTCTCCTCGCCCGGGTGCCCGTCGGGCCCGGGCTCGGCCGGGAACAGCAGCCGCATCCACTCGCCCATGGCCTCGTCCGGGACGCTCATCGCCTTCCCGAACTGCTCGTCCGGGCCCTCGGCGACGCCGATGTAGTTGCCGAGCGACTTGCTCATGCGCCGGACCCCGTCGGTGCCCGGCAGGATCGGCATCGTCATGGCCACCTGCGGGTCCTGGCCGTAGGCCTCCTGCACCGTCCGGCCCAGCAGCAGGTTGAAGAGCTGGTCCGTGCCGCCGAGCTCGACGTCGGCCCGCACCGCGACCGAGTCGTACGCCTGCATCAGCGGGTAGAGCAACTCCAGGACGGACACCGGCTGGTCGGCCTCCATGCGCTCCGCGAAGTCGTTCCGGCGGAGCAGCTGGTTGACCGTCGTCGTGGCCGCGAGCCGGAAGAGGGGCGCGAGCCCCATGTCGGCGAACCACTCGCCGTTCGAGCGCACCTCGGTCCGCGCGGGGTCGAGGATGCGGAAGGCCTGGTCGCGATAGGTGGCGGCGTTCGCGTCGATCTCAGCGGCGCTCAGCATGGGCCGGGTCGAGGTGCGGCCGGACGGGTCGCCGACGCGGGCCGTCCAGTCGCCGATGATCAGCACGGCCCTGTGGCCGGCGTCCTGGAACTCGCGCAGCTTCCCGAGCACCACGGAGTGGCCGAGGTGGATGTCCGGCGCCGTCGGGTCGACCCCGAGCTTCACGCGCAGCGGGCGCTCCAGCGCGAGCTTGCGCTCGAGCTCGCCCGGCGGCAGGCAGTCGACGGCCCGGGCGGCGAGCGCCGCTGCCCCGGTGCCCATCAGGCGGCCTTCGGGAACGGCCGGGAGAGGTAGGCGGAGCCCGCGACGCCGAGGCGCCAGGGACGCTCCGCGGCGCGGGTGATCCCGATCCGCGGGCCGCGCACGACGCGCACCGAGGCGGTCGCCGCGAGGACGCGGAGCGGGCCGTCCCCGGAGAGCGCCACCCCGTTGAGCGAGGCGTCGACCCCAAGCGCCTGGGCGAGCCGCCCGGGCCCCGCGCAGAGCAGCCGGTCGGGCACGGGCCCCCGGCGCGCGCGCATCAGCTCGAGGCCGGTGCGCGGCTCGAGCGCCCGCAGCAGCACGGCGGCGCCGGCGCCCGCCGGCCCGCACACGAGGTTCAGGCACCAGTGGACGCCGTAGCTCCGGTAGACGTAGGCGCGGCCGGGCGGCCCGAACATCACCGTGTTGCGCCCTCGCGGGCCGCCGTAGCTGTGCGAGGCCGGGTCGTCCTCCTGGTAGCGCTCCACCTCGACGATCACCCCGCCGGCGCCGTCATGCTCGAGCGTGCAGCCCAGGAGCTCGCGCGCCACGACCCCCACCGGGCGCGCGAAGAAGTCCTCGTCGAGGGCCGGCCCCGGCAACGCCGTCAGAAGAGCGACGGCGGCTCGTCGCGCGGCTCGCGCCGGCGGCCTGCCTGCCTGGCGGCGTCGTCCTCGTCGGGGAGGCGGCCGAGCTCCGCCAGGATCGCCGCCTCCGAGCGGCTCGCGACGATCGGCTGCCCGAGCCCCTCGACCCACACGCGAGTGCGCCGGCCGGGCCCGCGCTCATCCCCCTCGATCGGCTCGACGGCCAGGATGCGGTCGGCCCGCGCGAAGCGCCCGAGCCCCAGCGCGATGTACGTCGGCGCTACCACGCCGCGATCATCGCACGCGCCGCCCGGAGCTGCGCCGCGACGGCGGCGGAGGCCGTGCCGCCGGGAGCGGCCTTCGCCTCGACGGACGCCTCCGCCGTGAGCGGCGGCAGCTCGAGGCCGTCCAGCCCGGCGCCGGCCATGTCCTCGGGCGTCGCCGACTCGAGCCCCTCGCCACGCGCCGACACGGCGAGCACGAGGCGCCCGACGGCCTCGTGCGCCCGGCGGAACGGCCAGCCCAGCCGGACGAGGTGGTCGGCCAGGTCCGTCGCGGCCATCGTCCCGTCGGCGCAGGCGGCGGCCATGCGGTCCGCGCGGAAGCGCGCCGTCTCGACCATCCCGGTCATCGCCGGCAGCAGGAGCTCCACGGTGTCAGCGGCGTCGAAGAGGAAGGTCTTGTCCTCCTGGAGGTCCTTGTTGTAGGCGAGCGGCAGCCCGGCCAGCACGCCCAGCAGGCCGGCGAGGTCCGCGATCAGGCGCTGGGCCTTCGCCCTGGCGAGCTCGGCGGCGTCCGGGTTCTTCTTCTGCGGCAGCATCGAGGACCCTGACGTGAAGGCGTCGGCGAGCTCCACGAACCCCGCCTCCTCGCTCGACCAGAAGACGATCTCCGCCCCGAGGCGGGAGAGGTGGACGCCGAGCTGGGCGGCGAAGTGGAGGTAGTCCACGAGCGCGTCCCGGCTGCCGACGGCGTCCATGCTGTTGGCCGACGGCGCGTCGAACCCCAATGCCCGCGCCGTCGCCTCCCGGTCGATGGGGAAGCCGACCCCGGCCAGCGCGCCGCTTCCGAGCGGGCTCTCGGCGGCGGCCGCGGCGCGGGCGGCGTCGAGCCGGCGCCGGTCCCGGCCGAGCATCCAGACGTAGGCGAGCAGGTGATGGGCGAGGCGGACCGGCTGGGCGCGCTGACCGTGGGTGTAGCCCGGGAGGATCGTGCCCAGGTTGGCCTCGGCCTGGGCCACCAGCGCCTCGGCCAGGTCGCGCAGCATCGGCGCCTGGAGGTCGCAGCGCTCGCGCAGCCAGACGAGGGTGTCCGTGGCCGCCTGGTCGTTGCGGCTGCGGGCCGTGTGGAGCCTGCGGCCCGCGTCGCCCGCGATCTCGACCAGGCGCCGCTCGACCGCCGTGTGGATGTCCTCGTCGCCGGGGGCGAACCCGAACTCGCCGCGCTCGAGCTCGCCCTCGATGACCGCGAGGCCGGCCTCGATGGCGGCCACGTCCTCGGCGGGCAGGATGCCGGTCGCTCCGAGCATGCGCGCGTGCGCACGCGAGCCGGCGACGTCCTGCCGCCAGAGGCGCCCGTCGAGGGGAAGGCTCGCGTTCAGGCGCTCGAAGGCCTCGGCCGGTCCCTCGCCGAACCGCCCGCCCCACAGCCGCTCGCCGCTCACCGGGCGGCGTGCGGCGGCCCGCGGCGCGCGGCCGCCGGGGCGCTCCGGCGCTCCTCGGCGATGGCCGCCGCCAGCGCCCCGCAGACCCGCTCGACCAGGTCCTCGGTCATCTCCGGGAAGAAGGGCAGCGCGATGGTGGACGCGCTGATCGCCTCCGTCACCGGCAGCGTCCCGGCCTCGTAGCCGTAGTCGGCCCGGTAGACCGGCTGCAGGTGGATGCTCGGGAGGTACGGCTTGGACTGCACCCCGGCCGCGTCCAGCCGGCCGATCACCGCGTCGCGGTCGACGTCCGGGTCGAGGCGCGGCGCGTAGACGAACCACGACCGCCGCTGCGGACCCTCGTACATCGGCGTCACCCCGTCCACGGCGCCGAGGCGTTCCTGGTACCAGCCGGCCACGCGGGCACGGGCGGCAAGCATCTCGTCCAGCCGCTCGAGCTGGGCCAGCCCGATGGCGCAGTGGACGTCCGAGAGCCGGTAGTTGAAGCCGAGCCGGCTGTGGACGAGCCATGCGCCGTCGTCGGAGCGCCCCTGGTTGACCAGGCTGCGCAGGACGCGCGCCAGGTCCTCGTCGTCCGTGAGGACGACCCCGCCCTCGGCCGTCGTCATCTGCTTGTTGGCGTAGAAGCCGTAGACCGCCGGGTGCCCGAAGGTGCCGAGCTTCCGCCCGTCGTAGTCGCCGTCGATCGCCTCGCAGGCGTCCTCGACGACGCCGAGCCCGTGGCGGCGGGCGATGTCCAGCAGCGCGGGCACCTCGGCCGGGTAGCCGAAGATGTCGACGATCAGGATGGCGCGCGTGCGCGGCGTGATCGCGGCCTCGACGGCGTCCGGGTCCATGTTGAACGTGTCCGCGTCGACCTCCGCGAAGACGGGCGTCGCGCCCGTGAAGCGGACCGCGTTGGCCGAGGCCACGAACGAGAAGGACGAGGTCACCACCTCGTCGCCCGGGCCGAGCCCGAGCGCGTGCAGGCAGCAGTGCAGGCCGGCCGTGCCGCTCGAGCACGCCACGGCCTCCCGCACGCCCTCGCGCGCGGCCCAGGCCCGCTCGAACTCGGTGACGCGCGGCCCGAGCGAGAGCTGGCCGGAGCGCAGCACCTCGACCACGCGCTCGATCTCCCGCTCGCCGATGACCGGGCGGGCGAGCGGGATCCGGCCCTCGGCGCTCAAGCGGTCTTGGCCCGCTCGGCCGCCGCCCGCCGCACGCCGTGCTCGAGGCTGTCGATGAGCGCCTCCCAGGACGCCTCGATCACGTTCTCGCTGACGCCGATCGCCCCCCAGGTGTCCCTGCCGTCGGAGGAGTCGATGAGCACCCGAGTGATCGCCTCGGTGCCCTTCGCCTCGTCGAGGATCCGGACCTTGAAGTTGACCAGCTCGATCCCCGCAAGCTCCGGCACGCGGTCGCCGAGCGCCAGGCGCAGCGCGCGGTCCAGCGCGTTCACCGGGCCGTTGCCCTCGGCGGTCGCGACCAGGCGCTCGCCGCCGTGCTCCACCTTGACCGTCGCCTCGGTCTCGACCCGCCCGTCCGCGCGCTTCTCGGTGATCACGCGGAAGCTCTCCAGCGTGAAGAGCGGCACGTGCACGCCCATCTCCCGCTCGAGCAGGAGCTCGAAGGAGGCGTCGGCGACCTCGAAGTGGTAGCCCTGGTGCTCGAGGTCCTTGAGGCGCTCGAGGATCGCGGGCACCCGGCTCGGCTCGGCCTCCACGTCGACCCCGAGCTCGCGCGCCTTGGCGACGATCGTGCCGCGCCCCGACAGCTCGCTAACCAGGACGTGGCGCTCGTTGCCGACGCTGGCCGGCTCGACGTGCTCGTAGGTGACCGGGTCGGCCAGGATCGCCGCGACGTGCATGCCGCCCTTGTGGGCGAACGCGTTGTGCCCCACGTAGGGCGCCCACTGGTCCGGCGGCAGGTTGGCGGTCTCCGCCACGAAGTGGCTCAGGGCGGTGAGCTCGGCCAGCCGCTCCGGCGGCAGCACCCGGTAGCCGAGCTTCAGCTGGAGGCCCGGGACGATCGAGACGAGGTTGGCGTTGCCGCAGCGCTCGCCGTAGCCGTTGACCGTCCCCTGCACCATGCGCGCCCCGGCCTCGACCGCAACCAGCGAGTTGGCGACGCCGCACTCGCCGTCGTTGTGGGTGTGGATGCCGAGCGGGACGTCCGGCAGCGCCGCCCGCACCTCGGCGACGATGCGCGCCATGTCGGAGGGCAGCGTCCCGCCGTTGGTGTCACATGGAGTGACCCAGGCCGCGCCGCCGGCCGCGGCCGCGCGCAGGCAGTCGAGCGCGTAGTCCGGATGGGCCCGGTAGGCGTCGAAGAAGTGCTCCGCGTCGTAGACGACCTCCTTGCCCGTGCCGGCGAGGAACGCGACGGACTCCTCGATGATCGCGAGGTTCTCCGCCCGGTCGACGCGCAGCACCTTCTCGAGGTGGAGGTCCCAGGTCTTGCCGACGAGGGTCGCGACGGGCGCGAAGCTCTCCGCGAGCTCGCGCAGGCCCGCGTCGCGGTCGGCGCGCTGGTCGCGCCGGCGGGTCATGCCGAACGCGGCGACGCGCGTCCCGCCCAGGTCCTCGCGCGCGAGCGCCGCGAAGAGCTCGCGCTCCTTGGGGTTCGACGACGGGAAGCCGGCCTCGAGGTAGTGGATGCCGATCTCGGCGAGGCGGAGCGCGATCGCGACCTGCTCGCCGACGGTCAGCGAGAGCCCCTCCCGCTGCATCCCGTCGCGGAGGGTCGTGTCGTAGAGGACGACCTGGTCCATCGGGCCTGCCGCGCCCGTCAGCCGGCCGGCGCGGCGCTCGGCGCGTAGTCGAGCCAGGCCGCGTAGCGGGGGTCCTTGCCCTCGGTCACGGCGAAGAACCGCTCCTGGAGCCGCCGGGTGATCGGGCCGGGCGGCCCGAGGCGGTGCTCGTCGATCTCGTTGACCGGGCACACCTCGGCGGCCGTGCCGGTGACGAACACCTCGTCG
Source organism: Miltoncostaeaceae bacterium (assembly GCA_035259345.1). GTDB lineage: Bacteria > Actinomycetota > Thermoleophilia > Miltoncostaeales > Miltoncostaeaceae > DATFWK01. Next base: position 7,134 of record DATFWK010000048.1, read on the forward strand.
GCGAAGTAGAGCTCCGCGCGCGTGACGTCGCGCTCGAGGACCTCGAGGCCCTCGTCGCGCGCGAGCTCGACGATCGTGTTCCGCGTGATGCCCTCGAGGATCGACGCGGTGACCGGCGGGGTGACGAGGCGTCCTGCGGCGACGACGAAGATGTTCTCGCCGGAGCCGTCGGCGACGTAGCCCTGCTCGTTCAGGAGGATCGCCTCCTGGTAGCCGGCCTGCTGGGTCTCGACCTTCGCGAGGATCGAGTTGAGGTACTGGCCGCCGGCCTTCGCCGCTGCCGGGATCGTGTTGTTGCCGATCCGCCGCCAGCTCGCGATCTTGGCGCGGATGCCGTCCCGCAGGCCATCCTCGCCGAGGTACGCCCCCCACTCCCAGACCGCGATCGCGACGTCCACCGGGGCCTCGAGCGGCATCAGGCCCATGGTCCCGTACCCGCGGAACGCGAGCGGCCGGACGTAGCAGGCGGCGAGGTCGTTGACCGCGATCGTCTGGTGGACCGCGGCGCGCAGCTCGTCACGCGAGTAGGGCATCGGCATGTGGTACATCGCCGCCGAGCGCTCGAACCGTGCGAGGTGGTCGTCCAGGCGGAAGACGGCCGGGCCGCGATCCGTCGCGTAGGCGCGGATGCCCTCGAAGACCGACGTCCCGTAATGCAGCGCGTGACTGAGGACGTGGACCCGGGCCTCGGCCCAATCCACCTGCGCGCCGTTCATCCAGATTTTTTCAGATTCGCGCACGGTCGCTGCTACCCTCCGCTCAGGACTGTCCGCAACGATAGCTGGGTCGTGACGGAACCGACAAACCCGCTTCCGCTGGTGGATCGCGCGTTCAGGACGAACGCACCGCCGAGCGCCGCCCAGGGCGCCGACGCCCCGTTCCTTGCGCTGTCCGAGGTCATCGGCGCGACGCTGGACATGGCGCAGACGCTCAAGGCGACCGCCACGGCGCTGCGCTCGGTCACGGGGGCGGACCGGGTCGCCGTCTACGTGCACGACGCCGGGCGCGACGTCCTACGCCAGGTCACCTCGAGCGTGGACCGCATCGGCGACGACGAGGTGATCTCGCTGCCCGGCCGGGCGATCGAGAAGATCCCGCTCTGGCACTCGGTCCGAAGCGCGCGCGGCGGCGTCCTGGACATCGCCGACACCGTGGACCTCGGCGCGATGAGCGAGGAGCGGGCGCAGCAGGTCGGCATGCGCGCGCTGCTCGGGCTCGTGCTCCAGCACCCTTCACGTGCCGCCGAGGGCCCGCTCGCGATCGCCTATTGCATTTGGGACCAGCCGCAGCCGGCGTTCTCCGCTGCGCTCGTGAGGTCGGCCCGCAGCATCGCGGCCCAGGCCGCGGTCGCCGTCGCGAACGCCCAGAACCACGCGCAGGCCGACGTCCTCGCCAAGCGCCTCTCGAGCCTCGCGAGCTGGGGCTCGCGCCTCGCCGCCGCGGAGACGGCCCAGCAGGCCGCCGGCCTCGCCGCCCAGGCCGCGGCGACGCTCACCCAGGCGCCCCTCGTCGCGCACTGGTCGCCCGAGCGCATGGTCTGGCACCCGGCCCCGCCCGTTGGCGCCGACGCGGTAGGCGACGAGCTCCGCGCGCTCTTCCGGCGGGGCGACCGCTGGGTGAGCCTGCCAAGGGAGGCGGCGCCGCCCGCCGTCCGGGCCGTCCTCGAGGCGTGCAGCCTCGGCCACGTCGTGGTCGCGGCGGCCGGCAACCGCGAGGGCCTGATCATGGCCGCGCGCGAGGGCCGGCCGAGCGAGGTCGAGGAGAAGGTCCTGCTCCTGCTCGCCGACCTCGCGGGCGCCGCGCTGCGCAGCGCCGACGCCTACGCGCGCGCCGCGCGCATGGCCACCACCGACGCGCTCACCGGCGTGGGGAACCGGCACGGGTTCGAGGTCCGCATCGCCGAGGCCGTCGCGCTCAGCAACCGCACCGGCCGCCCGACCAGCCTCTGCCTGATCGACGTCGACAACTTCCGCGACTTCAACGAGCAGGGCGGCCACCAGCGCGGGGACGACGCGCTGCGGCTGGTCGCCGAGACGCTCCGTGGGGAGATCCGGGCGAGCGACTCGGCGTTCCGGGTCGGGGGCGACGAGTTCGCGCTCGTGCTCCCCGAGACCTCCGCGTCCGACGCCGCCTCGCTGCTGAACCGGGTCCTCACGTACCTGCGCATCCACCCGCTCCTGCCGCTCACGATCACGGTCGGGGTCGCGCAGGCGCCGGAGCAGGGGCGCGACCCGATCGAGCTCTTCCGTATCGCCGACGCCGCCCTCTACGCGGGCAAGCGCGCCGGTCGGGCGCAGGTGTCGGTCGCGCCGCACCCGGCCTCCGAGGCGGCCCCCGCAGCCTGAGCGACCGCGCCGGCGCCTACGGCGAGGACCTCGCCCACGTCCACGCCGCCGGCTTCCTCTGGGTGGCCGAGGAGGCCGCGCGCTTCGCGATCGACGCCCTCGCGGCCGCGGGCATCGATGGGGCGACGGTCGTCGAGCTCGGATGCGGCAGCGGGCAGACGGCGGCACGGCTTGGCGAGGCGGGCCACGAGGTCATCGGCATCGACAGCAGCCCGCACATGCTGACGCTCGCGCGCGAGGCGGCGCCCAAGGCGCGGCTCGTGCTCGGCTCGATCCACGCCACGCCGATCCCGCCGTGCGACCTCGTCCTGGCCGTCGGCGAAGTCCTGAGCTACCGCTTCCCCGGCGACGAGGACGCCTCGGCGACGGCGCTGCTCGACCGGGCCGTGCGGGCGCTCCGCCCGGGCGGCATGCTCGTCTTCGACGTCGCCGCCCCGGGCCGCGCGTCCGGGCGCGGGCACGTCCTCGGGGACGGCTGGGCGGTGCTCGTGGACGCCCGTGAGGACCGGGCCGCCGCCACGCTCGTCCGCGAGATCGTGACGTTCCGGCGTATGGGCGACGCCTGGCGGCGCTCGGACGAGGTCCACCGGCTGGCCCTCCTCAGCCCGAGCGGCCTGGCCGCGCACCTACGCCGCCGCGGCCTGTCGGCGCGCATACTCCGCGGCTACGGCGCGGGCGAGCTCGGGCTGGGGTGGCGGGTGATCGCGGCGCGCGCGCGCGGCGGGGTCAGGCGGGCGGCGCGTCCTCGATCGTGAGCTGGAACAGGACGTGGTCGCGCCACGCGCCCGCGATCCTGAGATAGCGCGGCGCGAGGCCGATCCGCGTGAAGCCATTCTTCTCGAGCACCCGCTGCGAGCCGACGTTGTCGACGAGGGTGCCGGCCTCGAGCCGGTGGAGGCCCGCTGAGTCGAAGGCCCACTCCACGCCCAGGCCGACCGCGCGGGTCGCGACCCCGCGGCCGTTGTGGTCCTTCGCGACGAAGTAGCCGACGTTCGCGCTCTGGAACGCGTTGCGCACGATGTTCGAGACGGCGAGCACCCCGACCGGCGCGCCGTCGTCGAGGATCAGGAAGCGCTCGAGCGCGCCGGCCGCGCGCAGCTCGGAGGTGCGCTGCAGCGAGCGCCGCTGGCCGTCCTCGGTGAAGAACGACGGGTCGCGGAGGGGCTCGAACGGGGCGAGGAACGCCCGCTCGGCCCGGTAGAGCGCGGCGAGGGCGGCGGCGTCCCGCACGCGGGCCGGGCGCAGCGCGACGGTCACGAGGCGTGCGCGAGGACCAGGTCCCCCATCTCACGCGTGCCCACCGTCCCGCCGAGGTCCCGGGTGCGGTGGCCCTCGTCGAGCACCGTGGCGACGGCGCCCTCGATGCGCTCGGCGGCGGCCGGCGCGCCGAGGGAGTAGCGCAGCATCATCGCCGCCGAGAGGCACGCCGCGATCGGGTTGGCCGAGCCCCGGCCGGCGATGTCGGGCGCCGAGCCGTGGACCGGCTCGTACAGCCCGGGACCGCCGTCCCCGAGGCTCGCCGACGGGAGCATCCCGATCGAGCCGGTGAGCATGGCCGCCTCGTCGCTGAGGATGTCGCCGAACATGTTCTCGGTCACGATCACGTCGAACGCGGCCGGCCTGCTGACGAGCTGCATCGCCGCGTTGTCCACGAGCATGTGCTCGAGCGCGACGCCGGGATGGCCGGCGGCGGTCGCGACGACCTCCTCGCGCCAGAGGCGCGAGGGCTCGAGCACGTTGGCCTTGTCCACGGAGGTGACCATCCCGCGCCGGCCCGCGGCGGCCCGGAAGGCCCACTCGGCCACCCGCCGCACCTCCCGGCGCGAGTACGCGCATGTGTCGAAGGCGCCGTCGGGTGAGCGCCCGCGCTCGCCGAAGTAGATGCCGCCCGTGAGCTCCCGCACCACGAGCAGGTCGGTCCCCTCGATCCGCTCGCGCCGGAGCGGGCTCGCGTCGTAGAGGGCCGGCCACGGGCGGACCGGCCGCAGGTTCGCGAAGAGCTCCAGGCCCGCGCGGAGGCCGAGGAGCCCCTGCTCCGGCCGGGGGCGGTCAGGGTCCGTCGTGTCCCACTTCGGCCCGCCGACCGCGCCGAGCAGGACCGCGTCCGCCGAGCGGCAGCGCTCGAGGACCTCCTCGGTCAGCGCCGTGCCGTCGAGGTCGATCGACGCCCCGCCGACCGGGTGCTCCTCCCACACGACCTCGAGCCCGTCCGTCCCGGCGACCGCGTCGACCAGGCGCCGCGCCTCGCGCACGACCTCCGGGCCGATGCCGTCGCCGGGAAGCACCACCACCGTGACCGTCCGCATCCGCACCTCCCGCGGCGCGGAGCCTATCCGCGGGCCGTCAGTTCAGGACCACCCACAAGTCGCTGTCGGCGAAGACGTTGTTGACATCGGCAACGACGATCTCGACCTGGGTCCCGGCCGGGCAGCCGAGCGCCACGGCGCCGACATTGACGCGAGCTGCGAAGCCCGTGCCGGTCGCACCGACGTTCACGCCCGCGGCCTGTGGTGTGAAGTTGAGGCCGCTCACGCAGTAGCGCCCGGGGCTCGGGTGGCTGACGCTCGCCGTCGCGAAGTTGACGGAATGGGCCGAGTCGACGGTTCCATTGAGGCTGATATGGGCGAATGCCACCGCGGTGCCGGCGGCGCCGGTCGCCCCGGTGGCCCCGACCGGGCCCGACGCCCCGGACGCGCCGGCCGCGCCCTGGGCGCCTCTCGGAAGCTGGCCGCTCTTGAAGTCCGCACGAAGCAGGGATCCGTTCTTGATGTCCGCGCCGGTGATCGTGCCGTCCTTGATGTCCTTGCCGGTGATCTTCGCCGCCGCGAACGCCGAGCCGCCCAAGGCGACGAAGAGCGCGGCGGTGGCCATGACGTTGGCGTACGTCAGGCGCCGCGTGATCCGGTTCAGCATGTCTCCCCCTTCCCGGTGCCCACACGGCGCCTGGGGCGCGCCGCGGGGTTGACGAGCGCGTGCGCCGAACCTCAGGGAACCTCTCGGCGCGCCGCGAGCAGGGAACGCTACCGGCCGCCCGTCGGCTGGGTACGCTGGCCCCG
>DATFWK010000049.1:0-2110 GCA_035259345.1 Miltoncostaeaceae bacterium
CAGAACCGGGCGCCGGGCCGGCGAGTACTACGAGTACGTCCTGATCGCGCATCGCGCCTAGGACGTCTCTGTCAACCCGAAGGAGGAGCCGTTGAAGACCTACGTCATCCTGCGCCGGAACGGGTGGCGCACCGGTGAGGATCTCCGCGTCGCGGCCGAGCGCTCGGCGAGCGTGGGGGACGACGAGATGCCGGACGACATCCGCTGGATCCGGTCGTACGTGCTGAGCGAGGAGGACGGCAGCCTCGGCACGGCCTGCATCTACCAGGGCACGAGCCCGGCAAAGGTGCGCGAGCACGCGGAGCGTGCGGGCCTCCCGGCCGACGAGGTGATCGAGGTCGCCGACACCCTCATCGTGCGGCCCGATCCCGAGCCGGTCGAGGTGTAGGGCGCTCGCAGCGGTCGCAGGGCGCGGGCGGGGCCGCGCCCTGTGGACAAAGAGTTCGTGAGTTGGTTCGAACGGTGCGGCTGCGCGTGCCTACCGTGACAACGTGCTCGCCCGCACCGTCACGCACGCACTCGTCGGCCTCGACCCGCGCCGCGTCGAGGTCGAGGCTCACCTCCAGCACGGCGTGCCGACATTCGCGATCGTCGGTCTCGCCGACCGGGCCTGCCAGGAGGCGAAACACCGGGTGCGCAGCGGCATCGCCTCGGCCGAGCTCGAGTGGCCGTCGCGTCGTCGGATCACCGTCAACCTGGCGCCGGCCGACCTCCGCAAGGAAGGCCCGGGCTTCGACCTGCCGATCGCCCTTGCCGTTCTCGGCGCGTCGAACCAGCTGCCGCTGGGCCGTCTCGACGGCCACGCCGCCGTCGGCGAGCTGGCGCTCGACGGCCGCCTGCGGCCGGTTCCGGGCGCGTTGGCCGCCGCCGAGGGCGCGCGGCGGAGCGGCCTCGAGCGCCTCGTCTGTGCCGCCGAGTCTGGCCCGGAGGTCGCGCTCGCAGGCGTGCGCCCGGTGCCCGTCCGACACCTCGTCGAGGCGGTCGAGTACTTCCGCGGCGAGCGCGACCCGCCGGAGCCGGAGGCGGCGGCCTCCTCGGAGGCGGAGCGCTCGGCGCCGGCGCCGGACCTCGCCGACGTCCGCGGCCAGGAGCGCGCGCGCCGAGGCCTCGAGCTCGCCGCCGCCGGGCACCACAACCTCCTGCTCGCCGGCCCGCCGGGCATCGGCAAGACGATGCTGGCACGGCGCCTGCCGGGGATCCTGCCGCGGCTCGACGACGCCGCCGCGCTCGAGGTGACCCGGATCCACTCCGTCGCCGGGCTGCTCCCACCAGGCGCCGGCCTCCTGCGGACGCCTCCGTTCCGTGCGCCTCATCACTCCGTCTCAACTGCAGCCGTCGTCGGCGGCGGATCCGGCCCGCGCCCCGGAGAGGTGACGCTCGCCCACCGCGGCGTCCTCTTGCTCGACGAGCTGCCGGAGTTCCCGCGTGCGGTGCTCGAAGCGTTACGCCAGCCGCTCGAGGACGGCGTCGTCGCCGTCGCGCGTGTCGGCGGCCGCGCGGTCTTCCCGGCGCGCTTCCAGCTCCTTGCGACGGTCAACCTCTCAGTTTTTCGGGGTCATCCGGCCGCGGGGACAGCCGTAGCCGCTTCGCGGGCGGCGTGGGCCCAAGCCCGGTTTCTGCCTGCAAATCGAGGGATCAGCCGCATGAACATAGTTTTGGCACCCCACTGGGTCTTACCGACCCCGCCCGGCCCGGTCAGCGTCACCAAGCGCACCTCGGGCCGGACGAGCATGCCCGCCACCTCGTCGATCGCCTGCTCGCGCCCGACCAGCGACGTCGTCGCCGCCGGCAGCGGGCGCGGCTCGAGCATGGTTCGCACCGTCGGCGACCCGGGGTGGGCGGCCGCGAACCGCTCGCTCAGCAGCGTCGCCAGGTCGTCACGCACCAGCCGACCCAGCTCGGAGGGTGTGCGGAAGCGCCGGTACGAGGCCTGCTGCCGGATCCGCGACAGCAACTCGTCAAGACGCGGCTCGCGGTCGGGCGCCGGTGCCTTCACGTACAACAGACGCGGCAGTGCCCGCGACAGCTCGAACTCCTCCTCCAAGCCCGAGACCTCCATATCCGCGCCAACCTGGCCGTAGCGCTGCCAGTAGAGGCCGATGAAGATCTG
>DATFWK010000050.1:0-11387 GCA_035259345.1 Miltoncostaeaceae bacterium
CCGAGGGCAAGCTCGGCGGCCAGGCCAACGTCGAGGACGTCTCCGGAACGTGGCGCGACCTCACCGACTCGGTGAACTCGATGGCCTCCAACCTCACCGACCAGGTGCGCGCGATCGCGGCCGTCTCCACCGCCGTCACGAGCGGCGACCTCACCCGCTCCATCGGCGTCGAGGCCCAGGGCGAGGTGGCGGAGCTCAAGGACACGATCAACCAGATGATCCTGAACCTGCGCGAGACGACCGAGCGCAACGCCGACCAGAGCTGGCTCAACTCCAACCTGGCCCGCTTCAGCGGGATGATGCAGGGCCAGCGCGACCTCGGCACCGTCTCGCGGCTCATCATGTCCGAGCTCACGCCGCTCGTGCGCGCCCACTACGGCGCGTTCTTCCTCGCCGACTCCTACGAGGACGACGAGGCCGGCCTGCACCTCGCCGCCAGCTACGGCTACCGGACGCGCCGCGACGTGCCCACCGGCTTCCAGCCGGGCGAGGGGCTCGTTGGCCAGGCCGCGCTGGAGAAGAAGCCGATCGTGCTCGAGGACGTCCCCTCCGACTACATCAAGATCGGCTCCGGTCTCGGCGAGGCGCCGCCCGGCCAGCTGGTCGTGCTGCCCGTGCTCTTCGAGGGCCGGGTGATGGGGCTGATCGAGCTCGCCTCGTTCAAGCCGTTCTCCGAGGTCCACCAGTGGTTCGTGGAGCAGCTCGCCGAGACGATCGGCATCGTCATCAACGCCATCGTCGCCAACATGCGCACGGAGGAGCTGCTCGAGCAGTCGCAGTCCCTCACGCAGGAGCTCCAGGACCAGCAGAGCGAGCTCCAGGGCACGAACGCCGAGCTGGCCGAGAAGGCGACGCTGCTCGCCGAGCAGAACGAGCGGATCGAGGTCAAGAACCGCGAGATCGAGATGGCGCGCCTGGCCATCGAGGAGAAGGCCGAGCAGCTTGCGCTCTCCTCGCGCTACAAGTCCGAGTTCCTCGCGAACATGTCCCACGAGCTGCGCACGCCGCTCAACTCGCTGCTGATCCTTGCGCGCCTCCTGAGCGAGAACGCGGACGGGAACCTCAGCGACAAGCAGATCGAGTTCTCCCGGACGATCTTCGCCGCGGGCAACGACCTCCTCGACCTCATCGACGACATCCTCGACCTCTCGAAGGTCGAGGCGGGGAAGATGGACGTGCACGCCAGCGAGGTGCGCCTGCCCGACGTCGTGGACTACGTCGAGCGTTCGTTCCGGCTGCTGGTCGAGGAGAAGGGCCTCGCGTTCCACCTCGAGCTGGACCCGGCCCTGCCCGAGATGGTGGTCACGGACGAGCAGCGGCTGCAGCAGATCCTGCGCAACCTGCTCTCGAACGCGGTCAAGTTCACACACAGCGGCACCGTGTCGCTCGCGATCGGCCCGGTGCTCGAGGGCGATCAGGCGGCCGGCGGCCCGGCGGACGGGGACGCGCGCATCGCCTTCGCCGTGCGCGACACGGGCATCGGCATCTCGCACGACCGCCTCGAGCTGATCTTCGAGGCCTTCCAGCAGGCGGACGGTACGACCAGCCGCAGGTTCGGCGGCACGGGCCTCGGCCTGTCGATCAGCCGGGAGATCGCGAAGCTCCTCGGCGGGGAGATCCGGGTGGAGTCCCACGTCGGCCGCGGCAGCACGTTCACGCTCACGCTGCCGGCGACCCTGCCCGCGCCATCATTCCTGCCTGAGGAGCCGGCCGGCGCGGACTCCGGCACGGAGGACCGGGCGGCGGCCGCCGCGATGCGCGAGCCCGCCGACGACCGCGACGAGGTCGGCGAGGGGGACCGGGTGCTCCTGATCGTGGAGGACGACCCCTCCTTCGCCCAGGTCCTGGTGAGCCTCGGCAGGGAGGCGGGCTTCAAGTGCATCGCCGCGGCGCGCGGCGACACGGGCCTCGCGCTGGCCCACGAGCACCACCCGGACGCGATCATGCTCGACCTCGCGCTTCCGGTGATCGACGGCATCACGGTGCTCGCGCACCTGAAGCGCCATCCGGTCACGAAGAACATCCCGGTCCACGTCCTCTCGGGCGCCGCCGAGCCCACCGCGGCGCTCGCCGCCGGCGCGACCAGCGTGATGCGCAAGCCGATCGAGAGCGACCGTCTGCTGGAGGTCCTGGGCAGCCTGACCCGCACGGTCGGCGACGGCCCGCGGCGGCTGCTGGTCGTCGGGGGGGACGGCGAGCGTGCGCGGGCGACGCTCGGCCTACCCGGGGACGAGGTCGAGCTGCTGACCGCCGAGGGCGCCGAGGCCGCGGCGGACGTGCTGGCCGGCGAGGGCGCGGACTGCGTCCTCGTCCACCTCGACGGCCCGGCGCGCACGGAGCTCTCGCGGCTGGGGGAGCTGCGCCCGGCGCGGGGCGCGCCGGTGCCCGTGATCGTGCTCGCCGAGCGGGACCTCGACGACGGCGAGCGGGCGGTGCTCGCCGAGCACGAGGCGATGGTGCTCGTCGTGGACACGCGCAGCCCCGAAGCGCTCGTCGCCGAGGCGGCCGCGTTCCTCGGCTCGCTGACCGGCGCCCGGCCGGAGCGCCGACCGGCGGCCCGCATCGACCCGGCCGCCTTCTACGGGAAGCGGGTGCTGATCGTCGACGACGACGTGCGCAACGTCTTCGCGCTGGCCGCCGCGCTGGAGGCGCGGGGGATGGACGTCGCCTACGCCGAGAACGGCGCGGAGGGCATCGACGTCCTCCGCGGCCAGGGCACGGTCGACGTGATGCTGCTCGACGTGATGATGCCCGAGATGGACGGCTACGAGACGATGCGGGCGATCCGCGCCATGCCTGAGTTCGCGGGCCTGCCGATCATCGCCGTGACCGCCAAGGCCATGCAGGGCGACCGGGAGCGCGCGATCGCCTCCGGCGCCTCCGACTACATCACCAAGCCCGTCGACACGGACCAGCTCCTTGCGCTCATGGGGATCTGGCTGTACGACCGCGAGCCGGAGGCCGGGGCGGCCTTGGGCGGCTAGCGGTGGCACAGGACGGTGCCGCGGGCCGCGGCGAGGCGAGCATCCTGCTCGTCGACGACCGCAGGAGCAACCTGCTCGCCCTCGAGGCCCTGCTCGAGCCCCTCGGCCGCAGGATCGTGCTGGCGCAGTCGGGCCAGGAGGCGCTGCGCCACCTGCTGAACGAGGAGTTCGCGGTCATCCTGCTCGACGTCCAGATGCCGGACATGGACGGGTACGAGACCGCGCGCCTCATCCGCGAGCGCCCGCGCACCCGGCAGGTGCCGATCATCTTCGTCACGGCGATCTCGACGACGCCCGACCACACCTTCGAGGGCTACCGCGCCGGGGCCGTCGACTACATCCTGAAGCCGGTCGACCCGGTCGTGCTGCAGTCGAAGGTCTCCGTCTTCGTCGAGCTCTGGGAGGCGCACCGCCAGCTACGGCGGGAGGCCGAGGCGCACGCGGTGCAGGAGAGCCTGGCCCTGGCGCAGCGGGCGGGCGAGGGCGGTATCTGGGACTGGGACCTGCGCCCCGGCGGCCGCCTCTACTGGTCGCCCGAGTACGCGGCCCTCGTGGGCCTCGGCGACACGGCCCCCGACGGCGGCCCGGCCATCCTGGCCACGACCGACCCGCGGGATCGCGCCCGCGTGACGGACCGGCTCGACGAGTTCCTCCGCAGCGGCGGCGTCTGGGACGAGGAGTTCCGGGTGGTCCACCCGCGCCGCGGGGTGCGCTGGATCGCGACCCGTGGGCGGCTGATGCGCGACGGGGCCGGGGCCGCGCAGCGGTTCACCGGCATCGCCGTGGACGTCACGGACCGCCGGCAGGAGATGGACCGCCTCGCGCGCCTGCAGGAGGCCACCGCGTCGCTCTCCGCCGCTCTCACCTCGGCCGGGGTGGTCGTGGCGATCCTGTCCGACGGGTGCGCGGCCGCAGGCGCCGAGGGCGCCGCCCTGCTCGTGCTCGACGAGCGCGGCGAGCTCGATCAGCCGGCGGCCACCAGCGGCATGATGACCTCCGACGCCGTCGGAACCCTCGTCGCTCACGCCCACCGCGTGCTCCGCGACGGCGCGCCACTGGTGCTCGACCGCTTCGGCGCCGGTGGGAGCGAGGGCCCGGATCGCGACGGCCGCCGGTCCGCGGTCCTCATGCCGCTCGTCGCCGGCGCGACGCGCGCGGTCCTCGCACTCGCCTACGCGCACATGCGCCCGGCCGACGCGGAGCTCGGCGGGTTCCTCTCGGCCCTCGCGACGCAATGCGCGGAGGCCCTCGAGCGCGCGCGCCTCTACGAGGGCGAGCATCGCGCCCGGGAGCGCGCCGAGGCGCTCGGCACCGCGATCTCGGTCCTCGCCGGGGGCGCGGTGGCGAGCGAGGTCGCCGAGCTCGTCGCGCGCGAGGCGGTCCGCACGCTGGGCGCCGGGTCGGCCGGCGTCATGGTGCCGGTGGGCAGGATGAGAATGCTCCGCTCCGCCGCCGTCGCGGGATACCCCGATGAGCTCGTCCGGCCCGCCGAGCCGGTGAAGCTGGTCATGGGCTCGCCGGCGGCCGACTGCATGCTCTCCCGGGCGCCGGCGGTGGTCGAGCAGCCGGGGGAGGGGACGTCGATCGTCGCGCTGCCGATGATCGCCGGCGGCCGGTCCCTCGGCGCGCTCGTGCTCAGGGTCCCCCGCGCCCGCGCCGCCGATCCCGCCGAGGTCGAGGCGATGGCGGCGTTTGCCCGGCTCGCCGCGCAGGCGCTCGCGCGCGCCGAGCTGCACGAGGCGGGCCAGCGCGACCGGGAGCGCGCCATCTTCATGGCCGAGGTGGGCCTGACCCTGAGCCTGTCCCTCGAGGAGCGGCGGCGCCTGGAGCGGCTGGCCGCGCTGCTGGTCCCGCGCCGCGCCGACGCGTTCCTGGCCGTCGTGGGCGCCGATCGCCCGGAGGCCGAGATCGCCGTCGAGGCTGCGGCGGACCCGCGCGCGCGGGCCGCGCTCGGCGTGGTGTCGGCGACGGCCGGCGCGACGCTCGCGCTCGGCGATCTCGCGGCCCCGATCCTGGTCGGCGACGTGACCGACGGCCACCAGGACGGGGCGGCTGGGCCGTGGCGGGCGGTGCTCGCGGCAGCCGGCGTGCGCTCGGCCATGCTGGTGCCCGTGGCCGTCCGCGGCCGCCCGGCCGGGGCGCTCGTGTTCCTCTCGCTGAGCCCCGACCGCCGCTACACCGCGGACGACCGGGCGCTGGCGGCCGAGATCGGGCACCGGGTCGGGCTGGCCGTCGACAACGCACGCCTCTTCGAGGCCCAGCGCGACGTGGCGGCGACGCTCCAGCGGCGGCTGCTGCCGGACCGCCTGCCCCGCCTCGCGCGCGTCGCGCTCGCGTCCCGCTACGTGTCGGCCGCCGCCGAGACCCAGGCCGGCGGGGACTGGTACGAGGCCGTCGAGGTCGGCTCGGAGCGCCTCCTGCTCGGCGTCGGCGACGTGGTCGGGCGCGGCACCGAGGCGGCGGCGGTGATGGGCCAGCTGCGAAGCGCGATGCGCGCGTACGCGCTCGCCGGGCTCTCGCCCGCGGCCATCCTGACCGAGCTCAGCCGCTTCGCGGACGGCGTGCCCGGCGCCGAGGTCGCGACCACGGCATGCGTCATGATCGACGCCCGCGGGGAGCGCATCTCGTATGCCACGGCCGGCCACCCGCCGCCGCTCGTCATCTTCCCGAACGGGCGCACCGCGTTCCTGGGCGAGTCCCACGGGCCGGCGCTCGGGCTGGGCCGGAGCGACTACCGGGAGGGTCACCTCGAGGTCCCGCCCGGGACCGCCGTGGTGCTCTACACGGACGGCCTGGTTGAGCGCCGCCGGGAGGCGCTGGATCGAAGCCTCCAGCGCATGGCCCGCCTCGCGAGCACGCTCGCGGGCGCCGAGCCGGGCGCGCTGTCGGACGGCCTGCTCGACGGCCTCGTCGGTGCGCCGGGCGAGGACGACGTCGCCCTCCTCATCGCGACCCTCCGGCAGGCGGTCTCGCCGATGGAGATGCTGCTCGGCACGGGCCCCGGCCGCCTGGCGGAGGCCCGTCACGCCTTGCGGGCGTGGCTCTCGGAGACCGCGCTTCATGCGGGGCGGGCGGAGGATCTGGTGCTCGCCGCTTCCGAGGCGCTGAGCAACGCCGTCGAGCATGCCCTGGATGGCGGGGGGCCCGTGCCGGTCGAGCTGCGGATGGAGCAGCGCGCCGACGGCGCCGTCGTGACGACCGTTCGGGACCACGGCCGCTGGAAGCACGCCCGTTCTCCCCGCGACCGCGGCCGCGGGATCGAGATCATGCGCCGGGTGACGGACGAGGTGGAGGTCATCCCGTCCGCCCGCGGGACCACGGTGCGGATGGTGGTCGGGACAACGCCCGCCGCCCTGCCCCCTTCGCCGCCGCGAGCCCCGGCCGCCAACGCGGCGCTCACGCTCCGGACCGAGGAGGACGCCGCGGACGTCGCGACGCTGCGGCTTGCGGGCGAGCTCGACGGTGATGCCGTGCCGCTTCTCGCCGCGGCCTCGGTCCGCCGCTCGTGGCCGGAGACCGTCGTGATCGACATCACGGACGTCGGCTTCGTGGACAGCGCCGGGGCCAGGGCGCTGGTCGAGCTGGCGGCGCGGGTCGAGTCCACGGGAGCGTTCGTTCGCGTCGCCGCGCCGATCGGCAGCCCGGGGCGCCGGACGATCGAGCTGGCCGGCATCGAGCGCGTCGTGGCGGTCGTCGAGGACTCGTCGCAGGCGGCCGCCGAGGCCGGCTCGCCGTCGCGCTTCATGGGCCCCGCGGCCAGGCGCTGACCTCCGTCGTTTTCGGCGCGAGCGCGCCGGGAACGTCCGATCTCGAACTTTCGGAGGTCGAAGGATGTTGCGACGGATGAAGAGGCGGGCTCGGCGTGCCGCGATCGGCGCGGCGATGGGGTTCGTGATGACCGCGATGCGGGACCGGCGGACGCGGTCGGCCGCGCGGCAGGCCGTGAAGGCCGGCCGCGGCGTGGTCAAGGACATGTCCGGCATGCGCCCCGGCCCGGCGATCGCACGCGCGGCGCGCGATCCCGGCATGCAGGAGCAGCTGGCGGCGCTCACGCGCGCCGGCGCAGCGGCCTGGGACGCGAGCGTGCAGGCGAACCGCCGGAGCCGGCGGCGGTGGGTGACGTTGCTCCTCGCGGGGGGCGGCACCGTCGGCGGAGCGGTCGCCGCCCTTCTGGGGCGTCAGCGCGCGAAGCGGCGCGCTGCCCGGACGGAGTTCGCGGTGCCGGGGCTCGTCCCGAGCGAGCGTCCCGTGCGCGAGCCCGTTAGGAGTGGTCGATGAGCACCGCCGTGGTGGCGCTCGGGCCGCGGGCGGCGACCGGCGGGCCCCGGCGGCGGCAGCCGCGGGAAGTGACGCGGGACTGGTGGGAGGAGTGCAAGCGGATCATGGCCGAGGCCTGTCCGCTCATCGTCCGCCCGACCCCGGTCCGCGAGGCGCTGCCGGCGATCTAGCCGGCGGCGCGGGCGAGCGCGCCCGCCGCAGCCAGGGCGGCCAGCGCGCCGACCACCGCGTCCACCGGGACGTCGAACGCGTGCTCCCGGTGGCCGGGGCTCTGCACGAGCAGGTGCCCGGGCCGGTCCGGCGGCGGGCCCCAGCGCCCGGGGTCGCCGGGCCCGAAGACGACCACGGACGGGCGGCCCAGCGCGACCGCCAGGTGCGCAACGCCGGTGTCGGCCGAGGCCACCCGGCCGGCCGCGGCGATCTGGGCGGCGAGCGCGTCCAGCGTCATCCCGCTGCGGACGGCCGACCGGGGCTCGAGGCCGGCATCGAAGGCGATCCGGACCGCGAGCTCACGCTCGCCCGGGCCCGCCGTGAGCACGACGCGCCGCCCGGAGCACTCCTCGGCGCGGGCGACAGCGGCCCAGCGCCGGGCGGGCCAGCGGCGGGCCGGGTCGGCCGCCCCCGGGTGCAGGACGGTGGGCGGATCCTCGCCCACCTCGACCTCCGGCACCACGATGTCGAGGTCGCGCTCGTCCGCGGGGATGCCGTGCTCCTCGAGCAGCCGGCACCAGCGGCGCACCTCGTGCTCGCACGGGTCCCATGCTGGGCCCGCGGCCCAGCGCGGCTCGCGCGGGTGGGCGTACGCGATGAGGCGCCGCGGCCGGAGCGAGTCCAGCAGCGCGTGGCTCTGGGGACCGCTGCCGTGGAGGTTGACCGCCACCTCCGGGCGGAGCGGCGGCCGGCAGCCGAAGTCGAACGGCGCGCACGGAACCTGGTGCCAGCGGGGGTCGATCAGGCGCAGCAGTGGCTCCAGCGCCCTGGGCCCGGCGAAGACCAGGCGATGGTCGGGGAAGCCGTCGCCGATCGCCCGCAGCGCCGGCACGGCGACGAGCAGGTCGCCGAGGCCGAGCGCACGCAGGGCGACGAGGACCGGGCGATCCGGCGGGCCGCCGTTCAGGGCCACGATGGCTCGCGCGACGGGCAAACCACCAGGCCGCGCGCCAGCGTGACGCCGGCCGTGCCGGCCATCCGTGTCGCCCGTGGCGTGCGTCGGGCCCTCGACACCAAGCGTGTCCTTCCCACGTTTCAACAGTCGAAACATTCAGGCCGTTTCGACCCGGACGGCCCGGGTAGCCCGGCATGGACAACGAGGAGAGGAGCGATCGATGGCACACATCGACAAGTCGATCGTCGTGAACGTGCCGGTCCGGACGGCCTACAACCAGTGGACCCAGTTCGAGGAGTTCCCGAGCTTCATGGAGGGTGTCGAGCGCGTCGAGCAGATCGACGACACCCGCCTCCACTGGGCGGCCAAGATCGGCCGCAAGAAGAAGAAGTGGGACGCCGAGATCGTCGAGCAGATCCCCGACCGGCGGATCGCCTGGCAGGCCACCGACGGAGCCCCGAACGGCGGCGCCGTCACCTTCGAGCCGATCGACGACGACTCGACCCGGATCACGACCCGGATCGACTACGACCCCGACAGCTTGGCCGAGAAGGCCGGCGACGCGATGGGCATCACCGAGCGGCGGGTCGAGGGCGACCTCGAGCGCTTCAAGGAGATGATCGAGCATCGGGGCGTCGAGACCGGCGCCTGGCGCGGCGAGGTTCGCCGCTAGAAGGCAGCCCGGCGGCCGTGCCCGAGCTCGGGGCGCGGCCGCCGGCTCAGACGTTCAGACGGCCCGCAGCGCTCGTCGCGGTCGAAGCGCCGCCCGGATCGGCGGAATTGATGCGGCCACCGGAGGCGCGTCTCATCCGCGCTCGCCGCTGCACCGGTGTGGGGAGTGCCGATTGGTGCAGGACATCCTCCGGTGGCCCGGCGGCCGGGGTTGGAGCCGCCACAGACCCGCCTACCCGGTCGTGCGGGGGCGAAACGGACGTCACCGGACGCGCGCGGACGGCCGTTCCCGATGCCTGCGAGCGGCCGGTTTGCCCGCCGCGCCGGCGGGTAGTCGGCCGGCATGGTGCCCTCACATGACCGGCCCGACCGGCGACGGGAGACGGAGCGATCGTACGCCCGGCGCGGCCCCGAGCCTGCCCCGCCCGACGGGGACGACGAGCCAGTCGAGACCCCCCTGGACGAGCGGGAGCCCGAGCCCGAGGACCTCAGCGCGATCCCCATGGGCCCCCGCCCTGATCCGGCCGCCGCCGACGAGGAGCAGAAGGACCTCGACGGCCCCGGCATGGTCTACGAGGACGGACGGGCCGAGCCGAGGGTCGGGGAGGACGACGATCCACCCCCGGACGACTACCGGCCGCTCTAGCGATTCCGCCCCCAGCCCGGGCGCGCTGCCCGGCGACGAGGCGCTCCTGAGCTGCCCCGAGGTCCGCGGCGAGCTCGCGGACTACCGCGAGGGGACGCTGACCCCCGGGTTCCGTGAGGCCCTTCGCCGCCATCTCAGCCGCTGCGCCGCGTGCCGCGAGCTGCTCGCGGGGGCGACCGCGCCAGGCCGCCCCGACGGCGACGGCGGCCGCTGAGCTCCGCTCAGGAGCGAGGCTCGGGCTCGCCGGGCGCGCCCGGCGGGACGTCCATGCCTCCGCCGCTCCGCCGGCGCGCGAAGGCCGCGATGATCCCGCCGACCAGCAGGATCCCGAACGGGATGAAGAAGAACGGCAGCACGAACCCGAGCGCCAGGAGCGTGATCAGGACCGCGAAGTAGATGACGTAGAGGATCATTCGTTGCTCCTTCCGGTCGTCGCCGAAGCGGCCGGGCCGTCACCGCCGGACGCGAACCGCCGGTAGAGGTCGTCGCGCGAGGTGGGGCCGTCCTCCGCCATCCCACGCACGATCACGTCGATCCCGCGGTCGACGTCGTGATCCTCCCGGGGGGCTGCGCACCGGTCGGGAAGCCCGACCGCATCGACGCGTGGAACGGCGGGCGCCGCCGCGGCTCCACGTCGGCAGGGCGCTCGATGCTCTCGCCCGCCGTCTCATCCGCCCCGTGGCTCGTCACCGGGCGGGACTAATCCTGGCCACTGGCCGCAAAGCCTCGGGCCGTGGCGTCCTGCGAGACGCGGCCGTCGTCACTGCGGCCGGTTGAGGGCGGCATGCGCCGTCCGATCCGAAGCGCCCCGATGCCGCCCGCCGTCGCGGCGGCGAGCGCGGCGGCGGCCCACAGCGGGCCGCGGCGCTCGGTGCCGAGCAGGCGGTCGAGCGAGAAGCGCCCCGGGCCGGCGAGGGCGACTGCGATCGAGGCAGCCGCGAGCAAGCCGTTGTACTCGGCGCCTCCCTGCTGGATCCAGAGGCCCTTCCTCCCGCTGACCCCGGCGATGGCGCCGACCATCGTCCCTGAGGTCGCCGCCGCGCCCAGCGGGGTCAGGAACCCCATGGCCAGCAGCGTGCCCCCGCCGAGCTCAGCGGAGCCCGCGACGGCCGCCTGGGCCCTGCCGGGGCGGAAGCCGATCTGGTCGAAGGACTCCGCGGTCCCGTCGAGCCCGCCGCCGCCGAAGGCGCCGAAGAGCTTCTGGGCGCCGTGGCCCATGAGCAGGCCCCCGACGGCGAGGCGGAGCAGGAGCAGCGCGCCGGATCCGTAGAGATCCCCGCGCGAGCGCCGGCGCGCCCGGCGCGCCCGGCGCAGCAGCATCAGCGCGATCGAGCCGTACATCGCCGCCCGCGAGCGCCGCCGCCGCATCCTCCGCAGGGGCCGGAGCGCCGGCAGCGCGCGGGGGGTCATGAGATGCGGCGCCCCCGCTCGTCATAGGTCGGCCCCTGGTCGCGGTAGACCGTGCGGCTGCGCATCCACGGTCGCCACTCCCACCAGCCGAACCACGCGAACAGCGCCAGGACCAGCCCGATGATCCCGATGATCAGCAGGATGATCCCCACAACGTGGAGATCGATCCCGCTCGTGTTCGTCGTCACGGCCCACCGCAGGATCGCGCCCGCGGCGATCAGCAGAAGACTTGCTGCGATCCCCATGTTCTCGGCCTCCGTTGCCGGTTGGCGAGCGGGGATTACCCGGCCCA
>DATFWK010000051.1:0-5585 GCA_035259345.1 Miltoncostaeaceae bacterium
AGCATGCCCAGCTTGTTCGAGATGCCCATGAGGATGACCCCGCGGGCCCGCGCCTGGAGGTTCTCCTCCGCGATGTCGCGGGGCCTGCCGGCGAAGATCTCCGCGAGCGCGTCCTCCAGCGACGCGACGACGGAGCCGATCGGCACGACCTCGAGGCGGATGCCGAGGCTCTCGGCGAGCGCCTCGGCGTCGGCGAGGCTCTCGGGGCTCGAGTGGACCGACGGCATGGCGACGCCGGTCACCCGCTCGGAGCCCAGCGCATCCGCCGCGAGCGTCGCGGTGACCGACGAGTCGATGCCCCCAGACAGCCCGATCACGACGCCGGGGAAGCCGTTCTTGCGCACGTAGTCCCGCAGGCCCGTGACCAGCGCGGTCCAGAGCTCCTCCGGCGGGCTCATCGTCGGCGCGACCGCGCCGAGGCCGGCCGGGACGTGCCCGTTCGCAGGGGCCGTGGCGGCGATCGGCATGGCCTGCGGCGGGTCGAGGTTCGTCAGCCGCCGCGCCAGGGGTTCCTTGAGGCGCCGGCGCGCCGGCAGCTCCAGGTCGAGGTCCGCCATGAGGATCGTGTCGGCGAATTGGGGCGCCCGGGCGACCAGCTCGCCGGTCGCGTCGAAGATCGCCGAGTGCCCGTCGAAGACCAGCTCGTCCTGCCCGCCCACGAGGTTGCAGAAGGCGAGCGCCGCCGAGCAGTCGGCCGCCCGCGTCGCGAGCATGCGCTCCCGCGAGGCGCCCTTGCCCAGGTGATACGGCGACGCGGAGATGCAGGCGACGAGGTCGAGGCGGCCGACGGCCAGGTCGAGGCTGACCGGCGCCGAGTACCAGATGTCCTCGCAGATGCAGATTCCGACCCGCGCCCCGAGCACCTCGAGCACCATCGGCGCGTCGCCCGCCGCGAAGTAGCGGGCCTCGTCGAACACGCCGTAGTTCGGCAGGAACCGCTTGCGATAGACGGCCTGTACGCGCCCGTCCGCGACCACGGCGGCGCTGTTGTAGCACTCGACGTCCCACTCGGCGAAGCCGATCACAGCGACGCCCTCGCGCACGCCGAGGGCGATCTCGTCCAGCGCGTCGCGGGAGTCCTGCGCGAAGCGCGGGCGCAGGAGCAGGTCCTCGGGCGGGTAGCCGGTGATCGCCAGCTCCGGCACCAGCACGAGCGCCGCGCCCTCGCCGGTGGCCCGGGCGACCGCGTCCGCGACCCTCCGGGCGTTGCCGGGGATGTCCCCCACAACCGTGTTCAGCTGTGCCAGCGCGACGCGCAACCAACCACCCTCGACACCCGCGGCCGCGCCGGTGCCGAGCGAGGCGCGGTAGGCTTGTGCACCTCCGATCACGATACGCTGACCGGACGATCGGCTGAAGGGCCGAAGGTGTCGATCCGGAGGACGCGATGAGCTCCCAGGTCCCACCCCAGCGCCGGCAGCCGGGCGGCATCCAGGCCGCGCGGGGCGGCGCCGACCGGCGCAACATGACCCCCGCGCAGGGGGCGCAGGAGGCGCAGAAGCGCCTCGGCATCGCCTGCTACCACGCCGGCCAGCAGGTGGTCGGTGTCGTCGGGTGCGTCGCCTGCCAGTTCCAGATCCGAAACCGCGGCGTGCTGCCGGCATGCCCGGACTGCGGCGAGCTTGTCTGGGCCTGGCTGGACGAGGGGCCGCCCCCTGAGATCGAGGGCCACGTTCCGGCGCCGGAGGGCCAGGCGACGGGGCCGGAGGCGCAGGAGGGCGTCCCGATCGAGGCGACGCAGGTCAAGGTCGAGGAGGTCCGGCTGGAGCCGTGAGCGGCAGTGCCGGGCCCCTCCTTCACACAACCTCAACAAACTCGGGCGGAAAGCTCTTACCTGACGGTGATGCAACCGGCGGGCGGGACGCGGATCATTGACTCAGCGGACGGGCGCTGGCGCACCGTCGCACGCCCGCCGCGCAGCCGACCCCCCGGGAGACGCGTGACACGACTTGCCCTCATCGTCCTCTGCCTCGCCGCGCTGGCCGCCAGCGCGGTCGGCGCCGTCGCCAAGGACGGGCCCAAGCGCCAGGGCGCCGGCTCCCTGCAGGCGACCGGGACCGGCACCATCGTGATCCGCGGACAGAGCCTGGTCGCGTTCGGCCAGGTCGACCCGGGCACGAGCCTCCGCGTCCAGGACCAGGCAGGCGACGCGACCGTGCGCGTCGGGAACAAGTCGCTCGCGCTCAAGAACCACGTCGCCAGCGTGCGCAACGCGGGCGGGGGGTTCTACGTGCGGGGCTCGCGCGTCGTGGTCCGCATCTCCGGCCCGCGCGTCAGCATCTCCGCCGTGGGGCGCGGGAAGATCTCGCTCCAGGGCGTCGGCACCTACAAGGTGAACGACACGCCCGAGGCGGACTGGGCGACGGCCGTCCTGCCCTTCGACCTCCAGGCGGCGCGGCGCACTTAGCCGCCCCGGCGGCCGCCCGCGAGCCTCGGGGTACATTACGGCGGCCACCCGCACTACGATCATGCGCATGTCGCCGACCAGCGATGGCCGCCAGCACGTGCTGATCATCGAGGACGAGCCGAACATCGCCTCGTTCGCGCGCATGTACCTGGAGGCGGCGGGGTTCCGCGTGAGCACCGCCGACCGCGGTGACGACGGGCTCTCGCTCGCCGAGCGCGACCGGCCGGCCCTCGT
The DNA here is from genome assembly GCA_035259345.1 of Miltoncostaeaceae bacterium. Taxonomy (GTDB): domain Bacteria; phylum Actinomycetota; class Thermoleophilia; order Miltoncostaeales; family Miltoncostaeaceae; genus DATFWK01. Next base: position 2,642 of record DATFWK010000051.1, read on the forward strand.
CGTGCTCGACCTGATGCTGCCCGGCATGGACGGCTACGAGGTCACGAAGCGCCTCCGCGGCGACGGCCACGGTCAGGGGCCGCCCATCATCATGCTCACCGCGCGCGACGACGCGGTCGACAAGGTCGTCGGCCTCGAGCTCGGGGCGGACGACTACATCACCAAGCCGTTCAATCCGCGGGAGCTGGTCGCCCGGGTGCGCGCGGTGCTGCGCCGCGCCGACGCCGGCCCGGCCGGCAAGACATTGCCCGAGGCGGCCACCTACGAGCTCGAGGAGCTGCGGATCGAGGTCGGGCCGAGGGAGGTCTTCGTCGGCGAGGAGCAGGTGCCGCTGACCCCCAAGGAGTTCGACCTGCTGGCGACCCTCGTCGAGCACCGCGGCATGGTGCTGACGCGGGAGCAGCTTCTGGAGCGCGTCTGGGGCTTCACGTTCCTGGGCGACAGCCGCACGATCGACGTCCACGTCCGCCAGCTCCGGCGCAAGCTCGGCGACTCATGCCCGATCCAGACCGTCTGGGGCACGGGCTACAAGGTCCCCGCCAGGCGGTGACCCGACTCGGCCCGCCGGGGGCTCACGGATGAGCCGCCTCTGGCGCACGATGCGGGGCCGGCTCGCGCTGGGCGCGATGGCCGGGGTGCTGATCGCCTCGATCGTGTTCGCCGCCACGGGCGTCGGGCTCGTCCGCAACCAGACCGTCGCGTCCGAGCGCAGCAAGCTCGAGCGCCAGGTCCGCGCCATCGGCGCCGTGATGAGCGACGCCGCCGAGCAGGCGATCGTCGTGCGCGGCGAAGGCGGCTACAGCCCCTCCCCCCGGACCATCCGCAACCTCGAGGCCATCGGCGGCGAGGGCAGCAGCCTCACCTACACCGGCGTCAGCCTCAACCCGGGCGGAACGAGCCCGGCGAGCACGCTGCCGAGCGTGCTGGCGCGGCAGGTGTCGCAGTCGGCGCTCCGGGAGCGCGGCGTCCAGAGCTTCGACTTCACCGACCCCACGCGCGGCGTGCGGACGCTGGCCGCGGCGGCGCCGATCCTCGTCGGCGGGCAGTACCTCGGCGCCGTCGTGCTGGCGCGTGACCGCAACGACGTGGCCTCGGCGTGGCGCAGCATCGCCCTGCGCGTGCTGCTCGCCGCCGGCATCGGCCTCGTCGTGGCGCTGGCGCTGGTGACCTACCTCACGCGGCGGGTCACCGGCCCGCTCGCCCGCCTCCAGGCGGCCACGACGCGGGTCGCCCGGGGCGACCTCGGCGTCACGATCGAGCGGGGCGGCCCGGAGGAGGTGGACGAGCTGGCCGCGGCCTTCAACACGATGGTCCGGGAGCTGGCGCGGCGCGACGAGCTTGCGCGCGACTTCCTGATGCGGGTCACGCACGACCTGCGCACCCCGCTTACGGCGATCCGCGGGCACACCCAGGCGCTCGCCGACGGCGTCGTTCCCGAGCCGCAGGTGCCGCGCTCGCTCGCGGCCATCGAGGACGAGACGGTGCGCCTCGACATGCTGGTCGCAGACCTGCTCGACCTCGCGCGCCTCCAGGCCCGGCGCTTTCGCCTCGACCTCGGCGCGGTCGAGCCGGGGGCGCTGCTCGAGCGGGCGTTCGACGGATTCGGCGGCGAGGCGGCCCGCCGCGGCGTGACTTACGAGCGGCGCATCGGCCCGATGCCCGCGCTCGTCACCGACGGGGCCCGCGTGCGGCAGATCGTCGAGAACCTCCTCGACAACGCGATCCGATGGACGCCGGCCGGCGGCAGCGTGCGGCTGGAGGCCGGCGCCCGCGCGGGCGGCGGGGTGGTCGTCGTCGTCGCCGACACCGGGCCGGGCATCCCGGCCGACGAGCTCGGCACGATCTTCGACCCGTTCACCTCGCACGAGACGCCGGACGGGCGCCAGGGCAGCGGCCTCGGCCTCGCGATCAGCCGCGAGCTCGCGGTCGCGCTCGGCGGCACGCTGACGGCCGAGAGCCGCCTGGGGGCGGGCAGCCGCTTCACGCTCGAGCTGCCGTCGGAGGCCCGCCAGCCGGCCGTCGCGCTCGTGGGGTAGGCGGGCCGCCCGGCCGGCGCGAGGCCGGCCGGACGGCGCCAGGACTGCGTCAGGCCGGGGCCTCCTCCTCGGAGTGCGCGGCCAGCACGACGGCGCCCCGCTCCCCGGTGCGGACGCGGATCGCGTCCTCGACGTTGAAGATGAAGATCTTCCCGTCCCCGGGCTCGCCGGTGTGCGAGTACTCGAGGATCGTGTCGATCGTCCGGTCGACGTCGGCGTCGTCCACCACGATCTCGAGCTTCAGCTTCGGGCGCAGGAAGATCGTTGTCTTCGCACCCCGATAGCTCTCCGTGAAGCCCTTCTGGCGGCCCGAGCCCTTGACCTCGCTGACGCTCATGGACGGCAGGCCCATGTTGGCCAGGTGGTCGCGGATCTCCTCGAACGCCTCATGGCGGATGAAGGCTTCGATCTTCTTCAATGCTGGCTCCTCTCCCCGCTCAGGATGTCGCCGGAACGGGGCTCGTGCTGCCCGGAGCGGTGCCCGGGTGCGGCGCCACCGGGATCTCCTCCGGGTTCGCACCCGGGACGTCGATGAAGCGCTCAGGGTAGCCGAACATGCCGTGCTCGGAGATGTCCAGGCCGCGCAGCTCCTCCGCCTCGGAGACGCGGAGGCCGACGGTGTACTTGATCGCCGCGAAGACGATCAGCGAGCAGGCCAGCGTGAAGCCGACCGTGGCCATGACGCCGTAGAACTGAACCCACAGCTGGTGGCCGCCGCCGCCGTAGAAGAGGCCCTTCTGGCCGACGGCCAGCGAGGTCACCCGGTCCGGCGCCGCAAACAGCCCGACGGCCAGCGTTCCCCAGATCCCGGCCATGCCGTGCGCGGGCAGAGCGCCGATCGGGTCGTCGACCCGGATCCGGTCGATCGCGACGACGAGCGGCGGGACGATGAGCCCCGCCACGAGGCC
>DATFWK010000052.1:0-2717 GCA_035259345.1 Miltoncostaeaceae bacterium
CGGGTGGTCGGGCGCCTCGGCACCCGGGCCGTCGCGCTCGGGGCCCGCGGCACGACGCTGCTCGTCCGCCTTCCCACCGGCGTCCTGGCCCCGGGGCTTCACGCATCGAAGTCGGAGGAGGCGCCGCCCGTCGGCGCCACCGTGGTGGCCCAGGTGGACATCCAGCCCAACGGCGCGCTCGAGGCGGAGGACGTCCAGGTGGTCCAGCAGGCGCAGGCCGGGGCGATGCTCGAGCTCGAGGGCAAGGTCAAGGCCGTCGACGCCACGACGCCTGGCGCGCACAAGGTCACCGTCACCGTCTCCGACGACGGCATGAGCGCCGACTTCGTGGTGCTCGTCCCGGACAGCGCAACGTTCGCCGTGGGGGACGAGGTCGAGGTGCAGGTCACCAAGAACGCCGACGGCACCTTCACGCTCCAGCAGGGCGACGACAACGCCGACGAGCAGGAGGCCGACGACCCCGGCGACGGGCCCGGCCACGACGGGGACGCGGGCCCCGCCCACGAGGGCGGAGGACACGACTGAGCGGGCCCCGGGAGGCGACGCCGGGCCATGCTCACTCGGCCCGGCGTCGCTCGCGGCCAACCAGGGGTCACCGGCTCGTCCTCGCGGGCGTGCTCGTCGCGGCTGCCGCATCGGTCGCCGGGTGCGGGGGCGGAACGGCGGCGTCCGGGGGCTCCTCCACCGGCACCGGGCCGAGCCGGTCGGCGCTCAGGCAGGGCTTCTCGGCCTTCATCGCGGCCGCGCGGGCGGGGGGCCGGCCGGAGCTCGCCGGCCGGTTCAAGGCGGCGCTCGCGAGCGGCAGCCACAGCGGCTTCGGCCTCTTCGTCGTCCCGAGCACCGCGATGGCGCCGGCGCTGCGCCGGGGCGACCGCGTCGTCGCGGAGCCCGCCAAGGGCGCGCTCGCCCGCGGGGACATCGTCGTACTGACCGTGACGCAGGCCGCCCGGGCGGCCTGCCACGCGCCGTCCGCGCGGGCGGAGCTCATTAAGCGGGTCGTGGGGCTTTCGGGCGACCGCATCCGGCTCGTCGCCGGGAGCGGCCGGGTGCTGGTGAACGGCCGCCCGTACGACGTGCCGGTCGCCAGCCCGAACCGTGCCGCGGCCTCCCGGGTCTTCCGCGTGCCGGCAGGCAACGTCTTCGTGCTCGGGGACAACCGCCGAAGCTCCTGTGACTCAGCAGCGTGGAGCGACCCGTACGTGCCGCGGGCCAACGTCCGCTGGCGGATCGAGGGCATCTACTACCCGTCCGCCCGCGCGGGTCTGGTCGCGTAGTCCGGTCCACCGGGTCCAGGGCACCCGGCGCGCGATTCGCCCGCAGGGCCTGTGGGAACCCCCTCCCGGGTATCGAGGGACGACAAAGGGAGGGACATGATCGACGTACGAACGCGACGGCTGCTCCCCGTGCTGGCTGCGGCGGTGGGAGCCGCGGGGCTGCTCGCGGCGTCGGCCACCGCGGCCACGCAGCATCAGGGCAGCGCCCGCATACGGGCCCTGGACGGCAACACGGTCAGGATCAACCGGTTCTTCCAGGACAACCTGCGCTTCGCGCCCGGCACGATCACCGTGCGCTCCGGCTCGAGGCTCACGTTCTCGTACGGCAGCAGGCAGGAGGACCCGCACACCATCACGATCGTGCCGGCCGGGAGAATGCCGAAGACGGCGGGCCAGGTCTTCAACTGCCGGGTCTGCCAGCAGCTCGCGACGGGGCACCTCAAGAACCCGAAGGCACCGCCGTCCGACACCAACACGATCGTTCACTTCGTGCTGAACAAGGGCCGGCCGGGCCTCAGCACGGTCGGCGACAGCATCGCCATCTCGCCGCAGGGCACGCACAGGACGATCTCGATCCCCGTGACCGCTCCGGCGGGGACGACGCTGCACTTCCTCTGCGCCGTCCACCCCTGGATGCAGGGCACCATCAAGGTCGTCTGATCGGCCTCCGAGCGGCCGCCGGCGCGCCCCGGCGGCGGCTCGCCGCGTCCTGCTAGGGGACGGGCGCGGCGCGCTCAACGAGGAAGGCGGCCGTCCTCGGGTCGGCGGGATAGAAGGCCTCGACCGAGAGCTCGGCCAGCGTCACGTCGAGCGCGGTCCCGAACACCGTGACAGTGCTGAAGAAGGCGAGCTCGCCGTGCGGTCCGCGCAGGCGGAGCGCCAGCATCACATCGGCGCCGCCCGGCGACGGGGGTGAGGGCGGATCGGCCTGGACGCCGGGATAGCCGGCGAGCTCCCGGTAGAGGGCCGCGAGGTCCCCGTCGCCGCTGATCGCGACCTCGCGACGGAGCCGGTGGAGGAGGTGGCCGCTCCATTCGGCGAGGTTGATGGTCCGCGGCGCGAGCCCGTCGGGATGGAGGGCGATGCGAAGCGCGTTGGCGGGCGGCTCGAGCAGCCGTGGCGCGACGCCCTCGGTCAGTGTCGCGACCGCGCGGTTCGCCGCCACGATGTCGTGCAGCCGGTCGAGGACGAGCGCGGGGTACGGCTCGTGCGCGGCGAGGAGCCGGTCGAGCGCCTCCCGCACCGGCGCCATCTCCGCGTCCGAGAGCGCCCGCCTCCCATAGACCGGCGCGTAGCCGGCGGCGAGCAGCAACCGGTTGCGCTCGCCGAGCGGGACGCCGAGGCGGTCGGCCAGGTGCAGCACCATCTCGCGGCTCGGGCGGGACCGGCCGGTCTCGATGAAGCTCAGGTGCCGGGTCGACACCGCGGCGCCGGACGCCAGCT